>NZ_JBPYCS010000040.1:0-17499 GCF_051846935.1 Virgibacillus sp. W0430 | reverse complement strand
CAGGTAAAAACTTTGTATACTTTGCATCTATGCAAGATTTAAGGGAATCTAATCTAGTTGGTGGAAGATATGAGAAGAATGATATCGTTTTCGATACTGTTTGGGATTTTGTGATAGTAGATGAGGCTCACGAAGGAACAACAACCCCACTTGGAAATGATGTCATAAAAGCAACAGTAAAAGAAGAATTGAATAAAACAAAATTTTTAGCACTTTCTGGAACCCCCTTTAATATTATTGGGGATTATGATGACAATATCTATACTTGGGACTATGTTATGGAACAAAGGAGTAAATATGATTGGGATAAAAGTAATTTAGGCGATTCTAACCCGTATGATGAATTGCCTGAATTGAAGATCTACACTTACGATCTAGGTGAACTAATAAATAATCCACAATATAAAGAGCTTGAGGATAAGGCCTTTAATTTTAGGGAATTTTTTAGAGTATGGACTGGAGATATGAAAAATGATCGTAAACCATTACCAACTGGGGTAAAAGCAGGAGAATTTGTCCATAAAAATGATGTATGGAGCTTTTTAAATTTAATTACTAAAAAAGATGGTGAAAGTCAATACCCATATTCTACAGAAGAATATAGAGCTTTGTTTAGACATTCATTATGGATGGTTCCAGGAGTTAAGGAAGCCAGAGCATTAAGTGCAATTATGAAAACACATCCTATATTTGGGAATGGTGCTTTCAATATTGTAAACGTTGCTGGAGATGGTGATGAAGAAGAACAATCAGATGATGCATTAGCAAAAGTTCAAAATGCTATTAAAAGCGCTGGGAATGATGGCTACACTATAACACTTTCCTGTGGTAAATTAACTACTGGTGTTACAGTACCAGAATGGACTGCTGTATTTTATTTGGCAGGTTCTTTTTCAACGTCTGCAGCTAACTATCTACAAACTATATTCCGAGTACAATCACCATGTAACAGAGATGGAAAAATAAAAACTACTGCTTATGTGTTTGATTTTGCTCCAGATAGGACTTTAAAAATGGTTGCAGAATCAGTCGCAATTTCAACAAAAGCAGGTAAAACAGATAGTTCTGATAGAGTGATTTTAGGTGAATTTCTTAATTATTGTCCTGTAATAGCTGTAGAAGGTACAAGCATGAAAGAATACAATACCAATAGACTTCTTCAACAACTGAAACGTGCTTATGCCGAAAGAGCAGTAAAAAATGGTTTTGATGATCCTAATTTGTATAATGATGAACTTCTTAAATTAGATAATATCGATTTGGAAAACTTTAAAAAACTAAGGGGAATTATTGGCAGTTCCAAATCATCACATAAATCAAATGATATAGATGTCAATAGACAGGGATTTACGGAAGAAGAATACGAAGAACTAGAGAGATTAAAAAAGAAAGCTAAAAAAGATCGTACTCCTGAAGAAGAAGCGAAAATAAAGGAAGCCAACGAAAAAAGAAAACAAGCTAGAGATGCACGTTCAATTCTTCGTGGTATTTCTATTAGGATACCTCTCTTAATATATGGTGCAGATATTGATATTAACGAAGATATTACAATGGAAAGACTTGTAGAAATTGTAGACGATTCCTCATGGGAAGAATTTATGCCAGATAAGGTTACCAAAGAGCTTTTTAAAGATTTCAGCAAGTATTATGACCCAGAGATTTTTGTAGTCGCTGGAAGAAAAATTCGTGATATAGCAAAAGGAGCGGATGAACTTCCGCCTACTGAACGTGTAAAACAAATTGCAGAATTATTTTCAAACTTCAAAAACCCTGATAAAGAGACAGTTCTAACACCATGGCGAGTTGTAAATATGCATATGGGTGACTGTTTAGGTGGTTATAACTTTTATGATGAAAATTATCAAGAGCTCTTAGAAGAGCCAAGGTATGTATACCAAGGAAAAGTAACCGAAGATACATTACAAAATAAAAACACAAAAATATTAGAAATTAATTCTAAGACAGGATTATACCCACTTTATTTAACTTATAGTATATTTAAACAAAAGTGTGAGGAGTATGGTGAATCTAGTCTAACTGAACAATTAGAAAATCAACTATGGAAAGAAACAGTACAAGAAAACATTTATATAATATGTAATACACCAATGGCAAAATCAATTACTAAAAGAACTTTAGTGGGTTTTAAAAATGTACCAATAAATGCAACTTACTTTGACGATTTGAATAACACAATGAGGCATAAATCTAAACAATTCATTGAAAGAGTAACAAGACAAAGTTACTGGAAGAAGAAAGGAGCGGGAAATATGAAGTTTGATGCTGTAGTGGGGAATCCACCGTATCAAGAAAACATTAGTAGTAATAAAGGTAATACATCTTTATCAAAACAACTATTTCCAATATTTATCCAAAATTCAATTCTTTTGGATACGCAGTATGTATCCTTAATTACTCCGTCCCGTTGGTTTACAGCCAATGCTCAAGATCGATCTTTTATTCGATTACGTGAGTTTATAAAAAGTAAAAATCATATGTCTAAAATATTTAATTATCCTGACAACCAACTTTTATTTAATAATGTAGAAATTGCGGGTGGCGTCAACTACTTTCTTTATGATAAATCAAATACCACTGGGAAAGTAGAATTTACAGAATGTTATAGGGACAATTATAATACAGTTAATCGACTTTTATTCGAGGATGGTTTGGACATTATTATATCCATGAACCAAATTGTTAGTGTTTTACACAAAGTGAAAAACCACGAAGACTTTATTTCTATGACCGAAATTACATATGGTCGAAATGCATTTGGAGTCATAGGTAAGGCGTCAGTTTTAAATAAGTTAACTAGTGATGAATATTTTAAGGATTCTATAACAGTAAGATGTTCGTATGAGCAATTTCGTTACATGAAAATGGATGATATAACTAAGAATGCAGACTTAGTTAGTAAATGGAAGATTTTCACATCTAAAGCGAATGGTGGAGCAGGTGTTTTAAGTGATGATGGAAAAGTTGCAATTATTGGTAAGGCATATATAGGAAAACCACAATCAATCTGTACAGATTCGCTGATACCAATAGGTTCATTTAATAACGAAATTGAAGCTAATAATTTACAAAAATATATGTCAAGTAAATTTTTGAGATTTATGGTTGGAATTTTAAAGGTATCTCAAAACATATCTCAAAATGTATATCTATTTGTTCCTTTACAAAACTTCACAAATAAGTCTGATATAGATTGGAATAAACCTATCACTGACATAGATCAACAACTCTATAAGAAATATAAATTATCAACAGAAGAAATAAAATTTATTGAAAATAAAATAAAAGAAATGGATTAATCTATCGATAAATAATCTTCAGTCTCTTAAAGAAATTCAATGGAAAGCAAAGGATAATCCATTATTGCTGTTTTGACTTATTAATGAAGGAGTTTTTATTAATGGAACAAAACAACTTATATAAACTATTAACTAATAGAGATATTATCGATATCTTAATCGGCGATACAGTGTATGATGATGTAGCCATTGAATCAGAGCCAACTATAAAGATTGCAATGCCTTATTTAAGCGGTCCTGTTTTATGTGATTTATGTACACTTTTTGGATTGCCGATGACTTATTCTTGGAATGGTGGAAGTCTAAGTAGATGGATGTACATGGAAAAGTTATTAGAGCATTGTATAGGTGAAGGAAGTTGTTCAAAATTATTGGTACATCTTTTTGATAAAAGACAATTTCAATCTTTGTTATCTGGTTATTCAAGTGAAACTACTGATTTTGCATATTCAAAGATTGTGGAAGTAATTATTGATAAAATTAATGGGATTTTGTTCTTCGGCGATAATGAGCTTGTGAAGATTGGAAATAACTTTGTGGTTAAGCCGATTGGTAAAAGAATTGAAATAAACACTGCTCATGTTTCTAAAATTGATAGAGAATATATTAATAGTATATCGAAGCGATCTATAGAAGATATTAAAAATGGTTATTTTGATAGTGCAATCACAAAGTCTCGTACTTTATTAGAGGAAGTATTTTGTTATGTGATTGAACAAAAAGGGGAAACTCCCACGACTTCAGGTCAAATAAATCAATTATATAAACAAGTTAAGGACCTTTATAATATGCATACTGATAAGGGCGCTGACAGAAGAATAAATATGCTGTTATCAGGTTTTGAAAAGATAGTGTCTTCAATTGCAGAAATGCGGAATAAAGATAGTGATTCACATGGCGTTGGATCAAACAGAATAAAAATAGAAGAACACCACGCAACATTGTTTGTTAACTCGGCAATTACATTAGCTGATTTTATACTGGCCGTTGAAAACAAAAATAAAATCAAAAACATCACATGACTATATTTCATGTGATGTTTTTCCGCTCAAAGCCTGTCATTCCACATATTCTATTTTCATCACTGTCAGCAATCCTTATATAGGCGTTTTTCATCTGATTTGAATGCATAATCCTTTTCTTACCATGGAAACGCTCTACCTACTTAACGATGGAGAGCTTTAGGTAAGGCCAGCGCAAGTATTATCATTATTGAAACAGACGATAATCACTTTTCCATTGAATTAAGCTGTTTTTCTGCCATTTTACCCGCAATTGGTAGTTTGAACCACTTCCCTTGATATGCTTTTATCATTAAAATGATCCATATAATAACGGACAGCGGAGAAATTAATATACCGATTAGCCATCCTATAATTGGAATAGCTGTTAAAACAATACTTGCTATAAAAATGATGCCGAATGTAATGATCGACTGCAATGCGTGATATCGTACAAATCGATCTTCTTTCTCGATAACAAGGAAAATGATACCTGTGATGAATCCAACTAAGTAGCACAACATACCAGCTACGTTTTTGTCCATTCCTGTGGACGCACCCTTTCCACTTGCTTCGTTCTTTTGCTCACTTTTTGTTGATTGTACCGCATTCTCTTTAAACACATTTTGATCTTTATCTTCTGTATGTTGACTGCTCATCTGAATCCCACCTTATATTTTTTAATTTTATTAGATACGTCATTATTCACTTTGAGGCATCATATTCATATTCAGTTCTTGGGCTTTTTCAACAACCTCTGCGGGAACAACTATCTCATCAACTTCATTAAAGGCACTGTATTCATAATACGTATAATCCTTTGAGTGAACTTGCGTCCCACCAAAACTGTTCGTTTGTTCCGTGTCCATTAGGATCGATGTGACATAATACGTTTGTTTGTTAATCTTCAATTCATAGCTCCCACTGATTTCTGAAATCATATTGGTTAAGCTTTGATATGCACTTTCCCCTGCAATTTCCTTTAGAGCACTATACATTACTTCTTTAAATTGTTCCCCCGAGCTTGATAATGAAACGACATAGTGATCGTCCTCTTCTTTTAATTCGAATAATTCATAATGGTTACCAAAATATTCATATTGTGTTTCATTAATTGCAGGCACCAAATTCATCATTCCACCTGCTTGATCTCCAGATATAGACAACCATTGACTAGATTCGTAGTCAAAGATATATACCGCTTCATTTGTCCAATACATTTCCACTTCCGAAGTTACACTTTGTTCAGATTTACTATCCATCTTCATATGCTGAGCAAATGGATCGAGTGTCATCTCCCCTCTCATCTCGGTCGTTTCCTGATCTTTAACCCCCATTATATCCGTAACCGTTTCCGATTTTCCGTCTATCTTCATTCCTTTAACAGTCTTCATTGCATCGGCTGACTTTTGTATGACCTCTTTTACCCCGCTTGCACTACCAGTAGATGCTTCCTCACTTGACTCCGTATCTACTTCTTCTGTCACCTCATCCTCCGGCTCTTCTTGCCTTTCCACTTCTGCATCATTCGCAGCTTGCTCTATATTTTCTGGCTCTTTAGAAGACACGCCCTCTTGACCACATGCTACAAGCATAGAAAGTATCATTAAAAATATTATAATAACAGCTTTTCGCATCATCTCATATGACACTCCTTTTTTCGTCTAATAAAAAGATACCATCTGAAGGTTAAGTGAAGGTTAAGTACCATATTAAAAAGCATTTTCCCGCAAAATAATGAAAAAAAATAAACCTTCTACCTTTTCCGGATGGAATATACTCACTTTTCGCGGGTGAGTGGGGAGCGCCATAGTACGGCGTGCGATGGCGTTTCAATGTTTTTCTCTCCTGCTGGAATCGAGCATCTTTCATTCGATCGTGTCGGAGAGCTTTCTTGATTTCCCACAAGCTAAACGAAAACCCAATAAAATATAATGAAAGCAAGTTTTAATAAAAATTGGATCTTTTTGCTAATCTATTCATTCTTAACCTCCACTTAACCTCTATTGTTTTTAATTAAAAATAATAACAATTATTTCAAAATGCGTAAGAGGAGGGGAAAGCATAACTAATACATTGGACTTTCATACAAACTTATCGAAGAAAGATAAATAGAAAGGAGATTGATTACTAATGATGAAAAGAAGTTTTCTCATAACCGCCCTATTAACTTTAATTACGACACTAACTGTCGCTACCCCTACAATAGATGCCGCCGGAAGCCTTATACCAGATGACGCACTTAAAGAAGCAATTAATGATGAATTGAACGAACCTGCTTCATATGAACCGACACAAGCCGATTTACAAAGCCTTACAAGCCTTACAGCAGTAGGAAAAAGTATCAGCAATTTAGAAGGTTTGCAACACGCCATAAATATAACGACATTACAACTCAGACAAAATAAAATTTCCGATATTACACCGCTGGAGAACTTGACGAATTTAGAATATATTAGCTTGAATAATAACCAAATTACAAATGTATCGCCGCTTAGCTCCTTAAACCAACTAACTACTTTACACTTAAGTAATAATAAAGATATAAGAAATATAAATCCACTTAAAAATCTAAATCAACTAAGAACATTGGGTTTATCATACAACCGTCAACTGGAGTTTGCTCAATTGCGTAACTTTACGCATTTATCAACAACACTCTACCTAACACATACAGGTATTAGTGATCTATCCGTGTTGGAAGACTTTAGCAGCTTAAACAACCTGTATTTAAACAACAATGAAATTAGTGACCTGACACCGATTAAAAACCTGGCAAGCTTAAACTTGTTGAACATATCAAACAATCAAATTAACAATCTATCAACAATATCATCTGTTATTAACAGCCTGGCAACATTTGTTGCGAAGGATCAGACTATTGTACTCCCAGAAAAAGAGTTATTATTCACTGAGACCTCACTGCAAATAGAGAATCAAACGACAAATCAAGATGGAAATATTATCGATGATATCGTACTGAGCAATACCGGAGTTTACAACTCCCCTCACATATCATGGACGGGACTTACGGGATCAGAAACAAGTAGAACATATACGTTTGACGTTGACCCAAACAATAATGACGCTTTTTCGGGTACCGTTGTACAACCAATTAGATGGAACACAAGTGAGGAACCAACAATTCATGCAACTGATTTAACAATTTATGTTGGGGAAGACTTCAAGCCATTGGATCATGCAACTGCAACAGATCCGGAAGATGGCGATGTAACAAATTCTATTACGATTAAAAAGAATGATGTGGACACGAGGATGACCGGGCAATATGATGTAACGTATGAAGCGACGGACAGCGACAATCAATCCGTTACAAAAACAATTACCGTTACTGTAAAAGCGCCAAAAACCATAACAATACCGTTTGATATAGATACGTACGTATTCGGATCACAAGAGGGAAAAATTGATCAAACAAACGTGATAATCCATATGCCATCGGATTTGCCAAGGTGGACTCTCATTCATGCAAAGGACAAACAAAACAGTCCTGAAGCCAATAAAGCAGGATCACTGAAGCAAGCGGGAGAGATTATTGATTTTTCTCTTTTATATCTAGAACAACATCCATCCGAACCTTACACATTAATTATGCCTTATGACAAAACAACATACGCCGCTAATGAAGTGGATATTTATTATTTCGATGCAACAAAGCAAAAGTGGATTCCCCAAAACGGAACAGTCGATGAAAATGCTGGGACGATTACAATTAATCCAAGCCACTTTTCCATATACGGTGTCTTTGCAGAAGTTAACAATTCAACAAATGGAAACGACGAAGATAATGGAACTGGTGAGAATACAAATAACCAAGACGGAACGGAAGACGATGACTCAGATGGTAAAAACAATAATGGAAATGACGACAATGACAGTGAAACAAGTTCAACCACTACTGATGGGACAGATAACGACAATGCGACGCCATCTACGGATTCAAAAGACACAACTAAAGAGGGCGATTTACTACCAATTACATCGACATCCATATATAGCTGGATGTTAGCAGGATTTCTTTTATTTATTGCTGGGTTCATTACGCTTCGCATCTATCGGCGCTCCCAAAGCAATTCCTAAAGAAAACAAATGGTGAATCTTAAAACGTCCCGATATAGCTGGGACGTTTTTCCTTTCTATATTAATTAGTCATCATCTGAAAAGACATATCCTAACCCACGAACGGTTTGGATGAACTTCGGATTGGACGGATCCTTTTCTATTTTTCTGCGCAGCTGGCTAATATGAACCTTTATTGTTTGAATTTCACCAGCAGAATCAAACCCCCATACGTGATCATATAACTGCTCGGCACTCCAAACCTGATTTGGATGCTTCGCGAGCAAAATTAATAATTGCACCTCTTTCGCTGATAACGAAATTAGCTGATCGTTAAGGTAACAAATGTAACGATCGAGATGAATTTTTAAGTCTCCATAAATAAGCATATCTGACTCCACTTGGTCTTCCTGATGATAACGCCGAAGATTTGCTTGAATTCTCGCTTCCAGTTCCCCATAATCGAACGGCTTAATAATGTAATCATCCCCACCTAATTCGAAACACTTTATTTTATCCATTACATCCCTGCGCGCACTTAAAAACAAAATAGGAACGGTTTTCTTTTTTCTAATTTCTTGACAGACTTCAAATCCGTCCATTTTTGGCATTTCAATATCCAGTAAAATAAGATCTGGATTTTCCACGCCTACTACATGTAAAGCATCTTTCCCGTTTGCAGCTGTCAGTACATTATATCCTCTTTTTTCCAAATACAGCTGGATAAGTACACGTATTCCTTCTTCATCGTCAACGACCAAAATCGTTTTATTTTTCACCTTCGAACCAGCTCCTTTCATTCGACAGGGGAAATTGGTATAACGATAGAAAATGTACTTCCTACACCTACCTGACTTTCCACCCAGATCCTTCCCTCATGAGCTTCTATAATTTCTTTTACAATCGCTAATCCTAACCCTGTTCCTCCTGAATCATCTCGGGTAGATAGATTTGTCGCTTTGTAAAATCGCTCAAAGATAAAGGGCAATTTCTTTTCATCAATTCCATGTCCATTATCTTGAAGCTGAATAAGCACTTCATTCATCTTTTCAGTTAACTTAACTGTTATTGTTACGTTGCCGGTATTCAGCTCAGTATGTTTGATCGCGTTCCAAATAAGATTGGAAAACACTTGATCCATTCGATCTACATCGATATGACATTCGTATGCTTTTAGTATTTCTACGTTCTGGTGGTTAACAAAATAAAATTTGCGCTCTTCCTGTTTTATATCCCATTCATGCATAGCGCGCACTTGATTCAGCCACTCGTTTAAATTAACTTTTTTCTTGTGTAAACGCATCGTACCTGCTTCCCACTTTGACAAATCCGACAAATCGGTAATTAACCGATTTAATATTTGCAGCTTATGATCCACCATATTTAAATAACGAGGATCATGATCTTCAATCAAGCCGTCCTTAACGGCCTGAATGTATCCTTGAATGACGGTGACAGGCGTACCTAACTCGTGTGCAATATTTGCTAATAACAATCGACGGGAATCAGCCATATTTAATAACTCCTGATTCACATTCTTCAATTCCTCTGTGCGAGCATCCACTTTCTCTTCTAGAAGCTGGTTTAACTCCAATAGTTCAAGATGCAGTCGACTAAGCTTTAATAATGTTTTAACACGTGCCAATAATTCCTCTTTATCGCAAGGCTTAGTCAAATAATCATTTGCTCCTACTTGGAAAGCCGTAATACGATCGTTCATCTGGTTTTTAGCAGTAAGCATTAAAATTGGTAGTTCAACCAATGAATTATGTGCACGTAACCTACGACACACTTCATATCCAGACAATTTCGGCATCATAATATCCAATATAAGCAAATGAATCGTTCGTTTCTGTACTTCTTTCATAACATCCTCACCATTTGAAGCGGCGATTACTTCATAGCCTTCTAAGGTAAGTTGGTTTTTCAACACTTGCAAATTTACAAACTCATCATCGGCAATCAGAATAGTTGTTTTCGCTTTTTTTGGTGAAGGCCCCACCATTGGGACGGTGCTTAGTTCCTTTTCTGCAACGTTTCTAGGAGTTATTGTTGAAGCAGCTTCTAACATTGCCGTACTTTGGTCTTCACTAAGCGGTAATGTAAAGCTAAATTTCGATCCTTTCCCTATTGTCGACTCCACCAAAATATCGCTTTGGTGTAATTCAACTAAACGCTTTGTAATGCTCAGACCAATTCCAGAGCCACCGACTTCCCGGGATATGCTTGAGTCTCCTTGACGAAATGGTTCAAATATAGCATCTATTTGTTGTGGCGCGATCCCTTTGCCTGTATCTGAAATGATTATCTCCAACCGATTATCTTGTTTTTCAGCCGAAACAATTACTTCCCCTTGATCCGTATACTTAATTGCATTACCAATCAGGTTATACAAAATTTGCTGGAGACGGCTTTCATCCGCCATGACTAACGGTGTTGATGAATCAATTTTGTTTTTCAATATGATCGGCTTATCCTTTGTTAGCGGTTGACAAATTGTTAATACAACATCTGTCAAAGCAAACAAGTGAACGGGCTTTGGACGAATAACTAGATCATCGTTTTTTAACTTAGAAAAGTCAATAATATCATCGACTAAGTTCGCCAATCTTCTCCCACTTATACTAATCATCCACAAATGACGATCAAGCTCTTTTGTTATTTTTCCAGCAGCCCCACCCCGTAATGTTTCTGCAATCCCAATGATACCGTTTAACGGGGTACGCAGTTCATGAGAAGTTACTGTTAGAAACTCATCCTTCAGCTTATCCGCCTTTTTCAGACTTTTTAATGCAAGCTTTTGGCTTTCAA
The DNA here is from genome assembly GCF_051846935.1 of Virgibacillus sp. W0430. Classification (NCBI taxonomy): domain Bacteria; kingdom Bacillati; phylum Bacillota; class Bacilli; order Caryophanales; family Bacillaceae; genus Virgibacillus; species Virgibacillus sp. W0430. The sequence continues at coordinate 6,290 of NZ_JBPYCS010000040.1, read as the reverse complement.
TCGCATCCTTTTTCGCCTTCTCCTTTTCCATGCGCATTACCTTGTAACGATCACCCAAAGCGAGCGAAAGCAAAACAACCTCTAATGTTGTCGTTACATGCCAAGCATACTTTGTAAAAGGAATAAGTGGCAATAACCCAGCATCGACCATTATTGAAACGAAAACCCCAAACAAAAATGTGCCCCATGCAAGTGCAAAGAAACGAGCTGGTCGATATTTTCTTCGTAAACTGATTACCAATGTTGAAATAACAAGACCTATCGTAACTGCGACACAAATTATAGCGGCGTACATTGCGTATGTAAAGGAGAAAAAACTCCAAATTGCGGTTAATGCATTTACAATTATAAATATTTTAAATAACCGATCCAACCTCGGAACGAATTCGCTCGTCCGTAAAAAGCTTCTCGTAAACAACAAAGCTGAGATGTTAGCTAAACACATAAAGGTAACGACTGCTTGTATATTCCATCTAACAAGCTCTGGCCATAAAAATTGAAACGCTAAGCCTGTATCAGACAAGTAGAGAAATCCGTTTAAAACAACAAATAACACATAGTAAAGGTAACTGCGGTCACGAATCGAAAAATAAAGAAAAAGATTATAAAAGGCCATCACAACTGAAATTCCTATTAAAATTCCAAAAAGCATGTATCCTGTCTGTGACTTTGCACCAAAAGCTCTTGAATTCCAGACCGTTAAAGGTATCTGCATTGATCCCCCAGTCGTTAATTGCATATAATATGTTTGTTCTTCCTCTGCCTTTATCGGGAGATCCATAATAAAATTACGATGAAAAATCTCCTTATCCGTAAATGGATATTTGTTCCCCATAGATAAAGTTGTAAAAGAACCATCTTGCTCTGGTACATATAATTGGATGCGGTTAATTTTCGGTGTTTCAATTTCAAGCAACCAATCCTCTAGAGAAGATTGGTTATTGATGTGAAAACGAACCCAATATGCATCTTGTGTATATCCGAAATTCGGTCTACCAATTCCTTTGTACGGAATAAACTGTTCTTCCAGACGGTTTGATACAATATCTTCAATTGCATACCGTCCATATTTATCTTTCAAGATTTCAATCGAGTCATCCAATAGAATTTTAGCTGTATCATTTTTCAAAACTACTTTATTTCTCTCGTTATTATCTTTTGCATCAATTACATCCCCCATAAAAAGAAGAGAGATCGATACAAGTATCAAGATCACTTTCATTTGTTTGAATACCATGTATACCTCCCCTTTTGCTCTATGGGTTCCACTTTCCATAGACTTTCCCACACAATTCCAAGTAGTCAAATGTAGTTTTGATTATACCATAGTAAACTTATTATTTATAAAATTTTAAAAATAATAAGAGGATATTATGCTATCACAGCACCTATCGTAGAGTTTCGTACCTTATATTTATTGTCGAAAAATATTATTATACAGTGTTTTCAGTTGTCATGGGATCCGTTTTATCAACTAAATAAGACAACGAGCTGTTGCAATAACATCAACATTTAAGTACTGAGGATAAGCAGCGTACGTCATGCACATTATATTGTTATCCTTCTACTCTTTAATTCGTCACAGTGTTGAGTCAAATTACGTTGATTGAGTATAGCTTTTTATGAAAATTAGAAAATGGAAATCCCGTCACTCACTTATGTGACAGGATTTCCTTTACCTACTTTGTATTTTTGATGTATTGATCTAATTTTATGATGCTTGGGATCTACGACGATAGATCATAATAAATATCAATCCGCTGATAAGTAAAATAGCACCGGCAAATAACCAATTGTATATACTCGTTGATGTTTTCGGTAATGCATTTTCTTTATCGGCTTCTTTTATCGTAACAACAGAGTCCTCTTCCTCGTCTGTTTCGTTATTTGTGGAATCTTTGTTTGGTTGATTGGTTGGTTCCTCCACATCGGTATCACTTATTTCGTTCGGTTCTTGATCAATCTTATATACATATGTGACAGTTATCCTTGTTGACCCAAATGTTCCTGACGCATTTGTTGGTGTTTCCTTTAAGGTGTACCCATCAATTTCTTTTGTCTGCGTCATGTAACTATCGCCAACGTTCCCCGTATGGAATTCTGGAGAAGCTATCTCGTTTCCTTCCTCATCCACATACATAACTACTACATTTTCCCCCGCTACTGCATCTTTCGTATACACATATTTAACTTCTTGCGCTTCACTCGTAAAAGTGCCAGCTGCATTTGACGGAGTTGCTGTTAATGTATAGCCTGGAATGCTTTTTCCATTGGTATTATACGATTCACCAACGTTTCCGGAAACAACTTCTGGAGGAGCTATTTCGTTTCCATCCTCATCCACATAAATTGCTGTTACGTCTCCCCCTGCTACTGCATTTGCTTCATAAACACCCATATCTACTGAACTACCGATAATACGAGTGTTTCCATTTAAATCCGTTAAGACACCAGCTTGAACTGAACCATTGTCTGCCGCATTAATTGCTGGTGAACTGGATTGGAGTTGATAGTCACCGCTAGCAGTAGGTGCATTTGAAGCGGATTCAGGGGCTACGAATTCGGGATCCGACGCCAGGTTGTCTCCACCATCTGTACCGTAACTAGAATCCCAATTACCGCTTCCTCCTGACCCTTCAATCAGACTGCTTTTAAAGGTCAGACTTGGAGATGGGTTTATTCCCAATAAGTTTATATTTGCATTTCCAGTGCCAGTAACTTCATTACCCCAAATAATGCTATTTATTACTGTCATATTTGCGGACTGTATCGAAAAGCCGCCACCAGACCCAGCAACGTTACCACTTATCGTTCCATTGATAATGCTGGGATTACCCTCCTTGTTGTATATTCCACCACCAGAACTAGACTTATTCCCTGTAATTTTTCCATTTGAAATAATAGGGGCAGCCGTGTATATGTAAATCCCCCCACCATAGTTTGTAGCCGTATTATTCGTAATCTCTACATTCGTTAAAGTGGAGTCCTCTTTATACGTATATATACCGCCACCGTGTTGACCTGCTGTATTTCCCGAAATGAACACATCAATTAGCGTTGCTTTACTAGAAGCTAGTCTAATTCCGCCACCATCTTTTGCTGCATCATTGTTCTCCAACTGAATATTGTTCAATGTAGGAGTGCTTTGTGAAAAATAAACTCCGCCACCCCAATCAGCTGTATTTCCCGAAATGGTTCCATCTGTATATGTTGAAGTTCCTGATTTTTCAAAAATTCCTCCACCATAATTAGATGCCGTGTTATTATTAATCGTACTATTTGTTACAACTAAACTATTCTCAGATGCATTATAAACCCCGCCACCATCCTGACCAGCCTCATTATCTTGAATGGTTACATAATTTAAATTGGGACTACTGGAAGATAGTGTACCTGCAGGGCCACTATTGAACATCCCACCTCCATAATTTGTTGCATAATTATTTCGAATAGTAACATTTTCCAACGTTGGACTACTAAAAATATTGTACATTCCACCGCCACTGCTTTCTCTACCGCTGGTGGCGCTTGCATTTCCACCTTGAATCGTCACACCGTTCAATACTGCTGTGTTATCTAAAGTCGGATTTAATATAACATGATAGGCATCTAGATTACTAAGAGATCCGTCTTGATCCAAATCACCACTAAGAATCGTTTCATAAGTATTCGTATTGCGATCAGCTTTTACCGGATTACCACTATTAGGAAACCCCCCATATATTTCTACCCCATTTTTCATTTGGAAGGTTTTCATCCTTGGGTCACTAGGGTTATTGTTACCACCAATGTCCTTAGAAGGATAATACGTTCCCTCAGAAATCCATATTTCATCACCAGCGCTCGCTGCATCTAATCCATCCTGTAAGTTTGTAAACGCATTATTCCATGAACTTCCATCGTTACTACCTGTAGCTGTCTCGTTTACATAAATTATGTCTCCACTTGCAGCTTGTATCGCTCCACCATTTAAAATAGAACCCATCGTACCTATCGTAAGAATGAAGCATAAAGAAATCAATAGGTTCTTCTGTAACCGTTTTCGGTAATGTTTCGCGAATATTTTCATATTTTTTCTTTTCTCCCCTTTATTTGACAACTTAAACAGACTATAACACTTGAAGGTTAAGTGAAGGTTAACTCCTTCTATTAATTTCTGATACTATTCTAGTTTCATAGAATCTCTTGGTTTAACAATGATTGTATCGACGCTTTATAAAATAGCAATACAGTAAAGCAGATCTCCACATTCAGTATAGAACCATAATTTAACAAACTAAAATAAAAAAAAGAATACCTAAGAGGTACCCTGTTTTTTTTGATTAAAGTATTGCTAAGCTTTCTTTCTCTATGAAAATAAAAACAAGCAATCTTATTGTTGACTTAATGAGTAATTAACATTTAACACCCATGTGGGCCAAGATCAATGTAATTGATCGTTAGTCGTCAATTTTAATTTCTAGAATATATACAACCTGTTTTGCCATGCTATTTTTTCTTTCTCTGCAACGCCTATTATCTTTGTAGTTGTTTCACCATCACTGTCCATGACATCATAGTCGCCATTGTATAGCCCATTCATTTTCATCGATTGCTTGCGACTGTTCCGTATCCTCTTCATCCGTTCTCCGTTTTATAACGAATGATATCGAAACTGATCAAGTTCATAATCAAACGATTCCGCAGCATTTTTCATTGGATGAATTTAAGTATGCCAAAGGTAAGATGACATTTGAATATATTGACGCTGAAGCAGGTGACAATTTAGTTATTCTCGAGGGAAGAAATGGTCGGACCAATAAAGAGTCATTTCTTCGCTAATTACCATAGATATGAATGCAGGATGCGTATCATAGGTTGTTTCAAAACTTCCAATAACGAATATATGAAAAAATACTGCCGTCTGAAACAATACTGGAAGCTTCTTTTGAAGAATAAAGCAAACCTATTACATACGAAATATAAGCACTATCCCTAGTTCGGACAACGTCTCAAAGTGAAAGCGTGGAGGAAATATTAGCTTATGACAAAGTATTAAAAGCGAATTATGACCTTTATCAGTTGCTCTTAAACACCTTAACGAATCGCCATTTTCAAGCCCTGTCACAAGTGGTGCTGAGGCAACAAGATACGCTCATCTCAACAAATATGAGTACAGGTATCAAAATGTTCAAAAATCATCTTTCTTTTATAAAAAATAGTTTTGTATATCTCTATAATAACGGCAGGATTGAAGGAATCAGCAATAAAATCAAGGTTTTAAATCGCGTTGCGTATGGTTACAGAAATTTTATCAACTATAAGAACCGAATCCTATCTTCATTTTAAACTAAAACCAATTATAAATAAGAAAACACTCCCTAAAACTGCGTAAGCAACTGTAGTGAGTGCATTATTCATAGAACTATCCTGACATTTAGTTGACTGAATCGAAAGACGATTGACTCCAGTAGGAACAAGACGTGTCCGAAATTCCCTGTCGCGAGCCGACAGGAGAGGGACAGAAATTGAGGCCGTCCCCACGGACAGCAATCGTCTGTAGTGGAAGTCAACGGGTTGGAGCGCAACTTTTTGTTCTACCCATTTTATAATAAATGATTAATTAAATCGACTTAAAAAAGTTTACCAACGTTTATTCGACAAAGAGCCAGTAATTTACCCACCCAAGAGGGCTGTAACCAAATAAGGCGCTATTCTTAGTAAGAATAGCGCCAAATGAACCTTTATCAAGAGCTTCCAACAGGATTTGAACCTGCGACCCCTTCCTTACCATGGAAGTGCTCTACCTGCTGAGCTATGGAAGCATTAATGTAATGATGGCTCCACAGGTAGGATTCGAACCTACGACCGATCGGTTAACAGCCGATTGCTCTACCACTGAGCTACTGTGGAATAATTATATGAAATAACATCGGTTAAGTGCAAATATACTTTTAAATATTTAAAAAAACTCAGTCAACCTACATGTTACACGAAGGAAAATGACTAAGATAATACAGGTGATGCTATATTCAAAATTATGTATGGCCTGGCGGCGTCCTACTCTTGCAGAGGCAAAGCCTCAACTACCATCGGCGCTGGAGAGCTTAACTGCTGTGTTCGGTATGGGAACAGGTGTGACCTCTCCGCTATAACTACCAGACCGTTGTTCATTTGTTAATCGCGTACTTTTTTAGCGACATTTTCTATTATAAGTGTTTCTGAGAAAAAGTCAAGGGTTTTTATTCATACCTTGAAAACTAAATAAGAATTGTTTCATCAATGGGCATCATCAGCCAAAAATAGTTAGT
>NZ_JBPYCS010000039.1:0-18987 GCF_051846935.1 Virgibacillus sp. W0430 | reverse complement strand
TAATAAATTATGTTTTCCCGATGTTTTAAATGGCATTTGTCACGTTAAATAATTATTGAGTAGATAAAAGTTAGACAGGTCTCTACAATTGGTTGAGCTGCCTAACTTTTTTTCACGTATTGAAGCTTGTCAATTCTTTCGGAGTGTTATTAATAGGTGACCTATTTTATTCTGAAATTTATGTACATGTATAGGACCGCTAATTACCACTAAAGCCGGATGCTTACTGTGAGTACCTCTTAAATCGCCTCTAAACATGTATCGTTTACATATGCTAGACAAAAGGAAGCACATATATGTAAACGGTGGGATTTTTAGCTTCTTAAAAATAGGATTGACTAATACGTGTTGCAATCACACAGTTCTATTTAAATGATCAAGCTGTAAAAGTGTTGTATGATAGATAAAAATGTACTCTAACAAGGAACAATTTTATTACTGAATATGAGGAGGAATCGCAATGAATGAAACAATTAAGACGATTATGAATCACCGATCTGTCCGTAAATTTACAGATGAAAAGTTAACAACGGAACAAATACATACAATTGTACGCGCTGCTCAGCAGGCTTCTACATCGAGCTATGTAATGGCGTATACCATTATCGGAGTTACAGATGAAGATAAAAAAGAAAAACTCTTTGCAATTTCGGGACAGCCGTATGTTAAAAACAATGGCCATTTATTTATCTTCTGTGCAGATTTACAGCGTAATTATCAGCTAACAGATAAAAGTACAACCGTAATAAATGGTTTACAAAGTACAGAACAATTTATCGTAGCAACAGTAGACGCTTCTTTAGCAGCTCAAAACGCAAGTATTGCAGCAGAATCATTAGGCTTGGGAATTTGTTATCTCGGTAGTTTACGAAACGATATTAATCAAACGAATGATATTTTAGAGCTTCCAGATTATGTAATTCCTCTGTTCGGTTTAGCTGTTGGCTACCCTGCAAAGCAAACAGAGAAAAAGCCACGTTTACCAATAGATGTGATTTACCATGAAAACAAGTACAATACCAACGAAGCCAAGCAGAAGGAGCTCATTCATTCTTTTGACGAACATATTACCGATTATTATAAAGGACGTTCAGAAAACAAACGAATGGACACGTGGTCGAATCAAATAAGAAACAAATATAGTACAAATATACGAATGGACGTAAATCAATTTGTTAAAAACAAAAAAATGAATACGCATTAATGAATTAACTCTATACAATAGGGATTTGCATTTGTCTCAGATTCATAAAAAAGCCAGGAATGTATCGTCAATTGATGATCTTCCGGGCTTTTTTTATGTGCTTTTTTAACAGTAATCTCTCTCTACTTCCAATCTCCAGTAGGTATTCTTCCATAAAGAGGTAAATTATGCGAAGTATATTTATACCGTTTTAACACAAATATATATTGATAAGCAAAAAGGAGGTTATTTTATGACTGTTGGAAGTCAAGTGAAACAAGCTATTGCAGGATTAAAGAGTGTGCAAGCGAGTTTTGAACAGTTTGCTTTGCAAACGGAAAATAAACAAGCAAAACAACTGTACGCAAATGCTGCAGAACAAACAAATGCTGTTTTACAAAGTGTTCAGCCTCGGTTGCAAGAAATTGAACAAGAGGAACCTCAATACAAGCAATTTTAACGTGTTACTGATTAAGCTTACTATTTTGGTGCATTCCATTGAATCCGTGCAATGGAATGTTCCATTCAGGAAAGAAATGAGTGAACATAAATGAGTATACGAAATATATTTGTCTTGTGCTTTGTTCTATTATTAAGTGCTTGCCAAAAGGAACCAACATTGGATACATCTGAACAAGAAAAAAGTGAAGTTGAGTTTAAAGAAATAACCGCGAATTCGATTATAGAACAAGCGCCTTCCAATCAAGCAAAAAAAATGCTCCAAAATTATGAGGAAGTTACAAAGATAAACGCTGTAAATACAACAAAAGATTTAGTAATAGCATTTGAAATAGAGCATCATGAACGAATTTCTTTAAATCAGTTTGAGAGCGTGTTAAAGGAAAAGATGAAGAAGTCATTTGAGAACTACAATGTTCAGCTGTCAACTGACAAAAAGATCATTATTGAACTGGAGCAATTGGAAAGTGCAATAACGAACCGCTCAATTTCCTCCAAGGAATTAAACAAGAAAATTAAAGATCTCATCAAATTATCAAAAGAACATACGTAAGGATATGGTGGGTAAGCTATGGCTGATCAAAAGAAAAAAAAATTAACTCCAGAAGCACAAGCGTATCAACAATTACAAAAAGAGAAGGAAATAAAACGGCCGCTGCTTAAAAATTGTATGAAAGCATTTTTTGTTGGTGGATTTATTTGTTTTATCGGGCAAATAATAACGACTTGTTATATCTATTTCTTTGACTTTACCGAACAAACCGCTGGAAATCCAACCGTTGCTACATTAATTTTTATTACGATGTTTTTAACTGGTTTCGGTATATACGATCACTTAGGTCAATTTGCAGGAGCCGGAACAGCTGTACCTGTTACCGGATTTGCTAATGCAGTCATTTCCTCGGCAATTGAACATAAAACGGAAGGATTCATTCAAGGGGTTGGAAGTAATATGCTTAAATTGGCTGGACCTGTTATTGTTTATGGTGTTTTTTCTGCATTTGTAATTGCACTTATTAAAACAGTCCTCATTAAATGGGGGGGATTGTAATGCTCGTGGGACATCAAACATGGGAGTTTCCAAATCAGCCAGTGATTATTTCTACTGGTACGGTTGGTGGGCCTTTTGAAGCGAAAGGCAATATTCCTGAAGCATTTGACATTCTCCATGATGATACATGGTTAAAACAACCGTCTTTTGAAAAAGCACACCAGCTTATGATGGAGGAAGCATGTCAAATTGCAATAAAAAAAAGTACGATTAAAAAGGAACAAGTCGAATTTTTTCTTGGTGGCGATTTAATTAATCAAATAACTCCGACAAATTTCACAGCTGAAACAATGGCCATCCCTTATTTAGGTCTTTTTAGTGCTTGTGCCACATCGATGGAAGGATTAGCATTAGCTGCCTTTTTAATAAACGGCGGCGGTGCAAATTATATATTGACCGGTAGTGCAAGTCATAACTCTGCTGCCGAAAGACAATACCGTTATCCTACCGAATATGGCGGCCAAAAACCTCCAACCGCTCAATGGACGGTTACTGGAGCTGGCAGTGCGCTCGTTGCTAAGAATGGGACTGGTCCCAAAATCACCTCCGCCACAATTGGAAAAGTAATTAACATGGGCATTACCGACCCATTTAATATGGGTGGTGCAATGGCTCCTGCAGCAGCAGACACAATAGTAGCCCATTTACGTGATCGGAATGTGGACGCTTCGTATTATGATTTAATTATAACGGGAGACCTCGCTAAGATAGGTAGAGACGTTTCATTCGAGCTTCTAAAAAAAAGTGGGATCAATATTACGAATAATCAATATGTCGATTGCGGCTTAACAATTTATCGAGATGAGCAGCCAGTGCAGTCCGGTGCTAGTGGGTCAGCATGCTCAGCAATTGTCACGTATGGTCACTTTTTAAAGGCAATGAAAGCTGGAGAGCTCCAACGTATTTTAATTGTCGCTACTGGCGCTCTCCATTCCCCACTAAGTATACAGCAAGGAGATTCAATACCATGTATTGCGCATGCTGTATCAATCGAAAAAGGAAGTGGTACGTCGTGATATTTTTATGGGCATTTATAATTGGTGGTCTCATTTGTGTGATCGGACAAATTATGTTTGACGTTTTTAAACTTACCCCTGCACATACATTAACTGCGTTAGTCGTTCTTGGTGCGATATTGGACGGCTTCGGATTGTATGAACCTTTAATTAACATTGCAGGCGCAGGAGCTACGGTACCCATTACGAGCTTTGGTAACTCTCTTGTCCATGGCGCTATGGCAGAGGCAAAAGAGCATGGAATTATCGGAGTTGTAACTGGTATTTTTGAAGTCACGAGTGCAGGTATCTCGTCTGCTATCGTTTTCGGAGTAATTGGTGCTCTTTTATTTAAACCAAAAGGATAGGAGGTGTATTTGTTATGACGGTTGGTTCTCAAGTTAAAGGATGCTATTTTTCAATCAAAAGTGCAAAAGCTACACTTCAACAGCTAATAAGTAAGTCCCAAACTAAAGAGTCAAAGCAAGCATTTGAAGAGGCCACTCAACTACTTACTGAAATACAGGAAGATCTTGGAAAACAAGTAACTTACCTGTCTATAGAAGAACCACAATACAAATAGAAGTGATCGTATTTTCCAATAAAAGCAGAACCTTCAATGATATAGGAAAGGAGAAATCCAATATATGCCTGAGTGGATTTATGTCGTAATTCGATCTTTTTCGCTGCTCGTAGTGTTGTTTTTTTTAACGAAATGGCTTGGTAAAAAGCAAATATCACAATTAAATATTTTTGAATATATTACAGGTATCGTTCTAGGTGGAATCGTTGCAATTCATTCCTTTGACACGAATGCAAATATTGTTTATGGACTAATTGCTATGTTTGTTTGGTTCATCATCCCATATACTGTTGAACTCATTTCATTAAAAAGCAAATCATTTCGTGATTTTACCCAAGGGAAAAGTACAGTTTTTATTCAAGATGGAAAAATAATGGAGGATAATTTAAAAAAGGAAGGTTTTTCAACCGATGATTTGCTACAGCATCTACGTGACAACGACATTTTTTACACAGCAGATGTGGAGTTTGCGGTGCTTGAGCCGTCCGGGACGTTAAGTGTCTTACCAAAAAGGGAAAACAAATCACTTACAGCGAAAGACTTAGGGATCCAGTTGCCTCCAAAAAAGGAACCCCAAACCGTAATTATGGATGGGAAAGTGCAGCTCGAGCCGTTAGCAAATCTATCCTTAAATCCGACTTGGCTCGAAGCAGAACTCGATAAAATGAATATAGCGATTGAAAATGTTTTTTTAGCTCAAGCCGACAGTGATGGTCAATTAACTGTCGATTTATATGATGATAACATTTCTGTTCCAAGCCCATCAGAAAAGCCGCTTCTTTTAGCAACATTAAAAAAGTGCCAAGCAGATCTAGAGCTGTTTACTTTAGAAACAAACAATCCTCATTCCAAACAAGTATATAATACAGCAAGTCAAAAACTGCAGAAAGCGATTGACATTGTAACTCCATACGTAAAGTAATTTATGGGTAAAAAAATACGAATCCAGTTCAACTATTATAAGGAAATTACTATTGTATAAAGTAAATAGCAATTTTTAAAAGGAACGTTGTCTTCTATTCGTTTACAATCGATGTACGTTAAACGGAACGATACATAAAAGATAGTACTTTTGGGAAATGTAGATTTAAATAGAAGGATCAAAGGGGTTTTAAAAGTGCTTTCACTGCTTGTTAAATTATTATTTAATAATGAACCATCCAGTACACAAAAAAATGCAGCTGATACGCTTAAGGAAAAAAAGGTAACAGCTAATTTACGCCATACATTGCAAACATTTGAGAACTTATATTATTATCCAGTGAATAACGATGTAAAAATTCGCCACTTGCAAATTAGTGAAAAAAAAACAGATGCTGCCCTATTGTTTATTAATACGATCATAAAAAAAGAAACCGTTGAAACTGCAATTCTTCGTCCATTGCTCGAACATAGGAGTGACGCAAACAAGATAAATGAAGTTATTACCGACTACTCTGTTACAACGGAGCAACAAATTAGCAATATCGTACAAGCAATTAATAATGGAAGTGTAGCCTTATTTATTCATGGTGCATCTGAAGCATACATTATTAATGCTGCTGATTTTAAAGGGAGGCCAATTGAAAAGCCTGAAAATGAAATTACATTAAAAGGACCAAAAGAAAGTTTTAATGAAACCGTCCAATCAAATATTTCCTTAATCCGAAAAAAAATTAGAAACGAAAATTTAACGGTTGAATCAACCGTTGTCTCTAAACGATCAGGAAACGAAGTGAAAATTTTATACGTTCGAAATTTAGTGAATGATGCATTGCTTTCTGAAATTAAGGGCCGATTAAATAATATAGATGTTGCATCCATTCGAAACCTCTCTATATTAGAGCAATACATAGAGGATAGGAAACGATCTATATTCTCAACGTTATTAAATACAGAACGACCGGATGTGACCGCTGAGTATTTATTGGATGGCTATATTGTCTTATTAATGGATAACTCACCCGATTCCCTTATCCTTCCCGCAACTTTTTGGTCATTTTTTCACGATGCAGAAGATCGCTATTTACGGTTTGTAAACGGTAATTTCACTAGAATTATACGAATGCTTGCTATGTTTATCACCTTATTTATTTCAGCTATTTACGTGGCAATTACACAGTTTCACATTGAAATGCTCCCTCCCTCTCTATTGCTTGCGGTTGCAACAACGAGAGAGTTGGTTCCATTTCCACCTATTATTGAAATTTTATTAATGGAAATTGCATTTGAATTAATTCGCGAGGCAGGCTTACGCGTACCTTCACCAATTGGCCCAACGATCGGTATTGTAGGTGCTTTAATATTAGGGCAAGCTGCAGTAGAAGCTAATATTGTTAGTCCAATTGTCGTTATTGTAGTAGCTTTAAGCGGACTAAGCTCGTTTGCTATTGGCAATTTATCATTAAACTTTGCGATGCGCTTAACTCGTTTTTTTATTATTTTATCTGCAGCATTATTTGGTATTTATGGAGTTGTTTCGTTATTTACGATCGGAATATTTTATTTAGTTTCGATTAAATCATTTGGGGTTCCATACTTTTCCCCACTTGCACCACGTTACAAAGCATCCAATGATACGTATTTCCGATCATTATTAACTAATGAAATATTTCGTCCAGGGTATTTAAAACCAAAAGACATAAAAAAAAGTAGGTAGTTTACATTGGATCAAACGCAAGGAAAGATCGGTTTAAAAGAATATATTGGAATCGCCCTCATTATTATCGGTACGAAGCTGACCGATAATACACCTACTTTATTTTTTTACACGTTGCAAAACTCAGCATGGCTATCTCCTTTTATTAATGGTGTTATTTCTATTTTCCCGCTTTATATATTAATAAAGGTTATTAACGCTTATGAACATAAAAATTTACTTAAAGTAATCAATCATTTATTTGGTAACCAAATCGGCACAATATTTATATTCGTTTTGTGGCTTACTTTAGCTGCATTAATAATTGTTGAAACCGCTACCTACGTCGACCTTATTAATACGATGTATTTTCCAAAAACTCCTCCCATTGTCATATATATTGTATTAATACTTGTTTGTGTATATGCAGCAAATAAAGGGATAGAGCAATTAGGCGCGGTTGCATGGATATTTGTTCCCTTTATTAAATTGTCGTTTATAACCGTATTTTTTCTTGCTGTTGGAAATGGCCAATTGGAGTTTTTGTATCCCATATTTGGACCAGGCGCTTGGGAAATTGTTAAAGAAAGCACAATTAAATTATCGATCTATATCGAATTACTCTATTTGTGCTTTTTAATACCATATATGAAAAGTATAAAACAATTTAAAAAAGGAACTACGTTTGCATTGGCTTTTTTAATTTTTCAATTAACAATAGGGTTTTCTGCGTATCTCGTCTTGTTTGATGCTAAGGCAGTTCAGATGTTGGACTTTCCATTTCATGAAGTGTTGCGTTTTATTAATATCGGCTTTCTAACTAACATAGAAATGTTCTTTTTTCCTTTTTGGTTGCTTGCAACGTTTGTCCGTTTTACATTTTATCTATATATGACCGCTTTTTTATTTGGTCATTTATTTAAAATAAAACACTTTGAATTTACGTTATTCCCGATTGGATTACTCATTATATTTATTGGATCAATCCCAGATGCACGTGCGTATACGTTGTTTTTATTTAGAGAACAATTTATTAACTATTTATCATTACTCGTTTTCCTTCCTTTTTTATTATGGATGCTTGCAAAAGTTAAAGGAGATTTAAACAATGATTTTAAATAACATCGATAAACTATTGTTACTGCTATTTGTAGCGACTATTTTAACTGGATGCTGGGATTTAAAGTCCATTGATGAAAAAGCTTTTGTAGTTGCAATTGGTCTTGATAAAGCAAAGGAAAATCGTATAAAAGTAAGTTACTTAATTGAGAATCCTTTATTAAGCTCTCAGCAAGGAAAAGGAAGCGATGTTCCCCCTCGAAAAGTAGTATCCTTTATTGCAAATGATTTTATTGCCGCGAAGGATACTGCAGACACCATTACTACAAATGAAATTACGTACGATATGCTTCGATTTATCTTCATCTCTGAACAATTTGCTGAAGAAGAAAATTTAATACGATGGATGTATGATGCGGCAAAGGAAATGGAAATACGGAGAGATACGAAGTTAATTGTAACAAAAGAACAAGTAAGCGATTATTTCTTAAAAAACGAACCCGTTTTTGATCAAAAACCACATCGGTACTACGATCTAATATTTGAAAGAGTAGGTGCAACAGGAATGATTCCAAGAGATAGTCAATTGCTCTACTATTATCGAATTACAGAGGCAGATGCTGATTTATTTTTGACACCGTACACGACAACTGAAATAGAAGAAAAAAATAGATATACGAACGAAGATCAATTTCTTGCCGGCGAGAAACAATTAACAGGAATATTAAACAATACACAAGCTGCTGGTTCTGCGGTTTTTAAAGAGGGAAAGATGATTGGTAAAATAACAGGGGAGGAAACTCGTCTTGCTACTATGTTAAATAATACTTTGGAAGTAGCAAATATTCTTACAACCTTTCCTGATCCATTCGATGAACGCTACCGGATTGCAACAAGAATGAAAAGCAATAAAAGTACGAAAATAAAAATGAATCTAAAAAAGGAAACGCCGTCCATTGATGTAACAGTTCCATTAGAGGTTGACGTCTTAACCAATCATAGTATGACCCCTTACTGGGGAAAGGATATAGAAAAGCGAGAAACCGTTAAACGATCGATTGAAGAAGATCTAAAGGCAAAGCTTGAGGAATTTATAAAAAAAACACAAGAAGAATTAAAAGGGAATCCCTTCGGCTGGTCTTTACAAGCAAGAAAGCAATTCAAAACAAATAAAGAATATATAGACTTTAACTGGATGGAAAAATACCCTACGATGAACATATCTGTTTCGGTTGAAGTAAAACTAGGAAGCTTTGGTCGACAAAGTGTAGTGCCTAAGTTGAAGGACGTGAGGGATTAATATGAATATTTTAATGTCGAGTATATGGCTTTTAATTTTAATTGGATTTGTATATACCGCTGGGTTTGCATACACACTTTGGAAACAAAAAAATAGAATTGGTGCGTTCTCTATCTTTTTGCTTGCATGCGCGATTATCGTAACACCTTTTTTTTCTGTTCTAAAGTAAAAATCGAAAAGCCAGAGCTAGGTGCTCTGGCTTGTTTATTCATTAATTTTAATTGCAATTTTCCCAAATTGCTTATTGGGCTCCAAATATTCAAAGGCTGTCTTTGTTTCATCCAACGGAAACGTCCGATCGACAACCGGGTGAATTTGATGTTTTTCCATAAAGCTAAGTAGCTCCCTTAGCTCATCTCTACTCCCCATCGTTGAACCGAATAATTGATATTGTGAATAAAAGAAATTTCTTAAATTAAAATCAATCGTGTCCTCTGTTGTAGCACCGAAAACTACGATTCGTCCGCCTTTTTTCAAGACGTCCAAAGAACGATTGAACGTCGCTCGTCCAACACTTTCAATAACGAGATCTATTGTTTCCTGCTCTAATTCTTTCGTCCAGTCACTTGCCGTATCGATCGCACGATCTGCGCCAAGTTTCAGTGCTGCTTCTCTTTTTTCTTTGCTTCGAGATGTAACAATCACTCGTGCCCCCGTGCTTTTCGCATAAGAAATTAAATACGTAGCAACACCGCTCCCTGCACCAGGAATAAAGACTGTTTCACCTTGTTTCAGCTGCCCTTGTGTGAACATTGCACGGTACCCTGTTAGTGCTGCTAAAGCCACTACACCTGCTTCCTCCCAAGTCAGATAAGATGGCTTTAATTCAACTTGATCCGAATGTATTACAATTTTTTCGGCTAACGTTCCATGATCAGGCATTCCTAATATGTCAAATTCTTCAGGAGGTGCTGCACTATTTTCAAACCAACGTAATGCCGGGTTAATAATAACTTCATCCCCTCGTTTCACGTTTTCAACACCTGTACCGATCGCTTCAACGACACCAGCACCATCGGATCCGAGAATTAACGGTTCTTCTTTCACCCCGTAACGATTCGGTATATATAAATCCCGTCGATTTAATCCGGCAACACGCAATGAAATCACTACTTCTCCCGCTTTTGGTTCAGGGTCTTCCATTTCTTTTACGAGTAGTTGACCATCTTCTAGTACGAATGCTTTCATTCCTGTCATCCTTTCTGTACGATGTGCGTTTTAGTGAATACTCACATCGTATTTACTTCTAAGTAATATATTGACTAAATTGTTCCAATTCTTCTTCATTAATTATATCATGGTAGAAGAGCGGAATGTAAATTAACTGCTTCCCCTTAAATGTTTGTTCAATTTGATTTACATACTTTTGCTCATGCTCTTTTCTCTTTTGAAAAAAGGCACCGTCAACTGCTTCCGGTAACACTTTATTTACGATCAATGTTTTTACGTGTAAATCGTAATTTTCCAATAGCTCAATCGCAGCTTTCGTTTCAAGGATAGGGAGTCTCTCTGGATTTAGAACGAAAATAAAACCCGTCTGCTCTGGATCAAGCATAATTTTTCTTACAGCTTCAAATCGACGCTGTCTATCCTTTAATACGTCATAAATTGGATCTTCTAACGGTTCTCCATCATTAAGTAGCTGTACATAATTTTCCTTTGTTTTTTTTCGTTTTTCAAGCAGTCCATGAATCCATACCCCCATTAACTCTGGAAGTGATAATAAGCGGATCGTGTGTCCGGTCGGAGCCGTATCAAAAACAAGTCGATCAAAATTGTTACTTTCTTCAAGAATAATCGTTATTAGTTTATCGAATAATGCAGCTTCATCAGCACCTGGGGAAGCTTGTGCCGTGTCCAATTGTCGATTTACTTCTTCCATCATTGTTGATTGTACAAGCCCTTTAATATTATCTTTTACACTTTGAATATACACCTTTGTTTCTTGCGCTGGATCAATTTCGAGTGCACTTAAGTTCTCCGAAACAGGAGTTATATGGGCGCCAACCTTTTGTTCAAAAATATGGCCGATATTATGGGCAGGATCTGTAGAAATTAGTAACGTTCTATAGCCTTTGTTCGCTAGTTTATAGGCGATAGCTGCAGAAGTTGTAGACTTACCAACTCCACCTTTTCCTCCAACAAATACTATCTTTTTAGTAAATTCCGGCACCTTTCATCTCCTCCAATCTGGACATACTAGCAGCAGCGAAAGCCGGAAAGCGGCGACTTTTCCATTCCCATACGTAAATGCCAATCATGAAACTGTTCAATCATATACGGATACAGTTCCAACGTATAGTAATAAACTGGGTTTGGAATACCAATCATCTCAGAATATAACAATAAAAGGAAGAGATCGTCCTCATCTCTCAGCTCACGAGCGATCTCTTGCCGATGTGGCATACTTAAAACCTCTTCATAAAATTGGATTACTTTCTTCACTTTATCTAACATTTTTTGTTCCCCTTTATACTTGATGAAGAAAAAGGGACCATTTTACCGGATCCCTCTCTCATTATTATTAACCATGTTTATATTCATCATCTATAGATTCATTATTCTGTCTTGTCAACGCTGATACAGCCGTTAAAGAAATCCAGATCGCAAAGATAAATATAATGGCACCCATTACGAATAACATCATATTTTCATTACTTCCAAACCATGACCATTCGAATAGCACTTGTTTAAACATAGCCCATAGTGTCATAACCATAACAAACAGCATTGGAACAATGGCAATGGCATAATTTCGGCCAAGTCTTTTTAGCCAAACAGCAATTAGTAATAAGCTGATACCTGCTAATAATTGGTTTGCCGTTCCAAATAATGGCCAAAGTAAATATCCACCGGAGCCAAACCCTTTCGGACCTTCTGGTAAAAGTACGAGCGCAGCACTAGAAATAACGGCAACAGAAGTTGCGACATGCTTTTTTTCCAATACTGGTATTTTATATTCAATCCCAAGCTCTGCAATAATATAGCGCATTAAGCGAACAGATGAATCTAACGTTGTTGCTGCAAAGCTGACAATAATAATTGAAACAATCGTCGTAGCAATATCTGCTGGAATTGCTAGCCCTGTAGCAAGCTGACTTGCACCTTGTACAAAGTTACCTAACCCACTGCTGCTTGCATCTGCAAAGCTGGAATACGTTGCTAAAAACTCTTCCTTAGAAGGAAACAGCGTAATTACAGCAATGATTGATATTAACGCCAAAACTCCTTCACCAGTTGCCCCGAGGTAACCAACAAATCGTGCATCTGTTTCTTTATTTAATTGTTTTGATGTCGTACCTGATGAAACAAGACCATGGAAGCCGGATATCGCGCCACAAGCAATAGTTATAAATAGTAGTGGGAACCATGAAATATCTGCGCCAGGGTTTGTAGCTGGAGCTGTTATTGTTGGATTCGTAAATAATAATCCCAAATATAAAATAGCTAAGCCAACGACTAACTGATGAGAATTAATAAAATCCCGCGGCTGAAGTAATTTCCAGACTGGAAGTGTTGAAGCGATGTATACATATACCATTAAAATAATAATCCAGATGAAAAAGGCACTCGATACTGCTCCTAAGCCAAATAATCCTGAACCATCTTCTCCACCCATGTATTGTACTAAGTCAATTTGCAAAAATCCTACTCTGCTTGCAATAACTGCTACTAGATACATAACAGCTAGTGCGATTAGTGAAGGTACAAGCATTTTTTTTTGCCTTTTATATACAGCATATCCAATCCAAATAGCTAGAGGAATTTGAATAAATACCGGAATTACACTTGCTGGGAATGTAATAAATAAATTAGCAATAACCCAAGCAAATACAGCGTTCACCATTAATACTAATATTAAAATGATAAATAAAAATAAGATCTTTGCCCGTTGACCAACTAAACGGTGTGCAAGTGTTCCGACAGATTGTCCTTTATTTCGTACTGACAAGACGATCGTACCGAAATCGTGAACACCTGCGGCAAAAACGGTACCGAGAACGACCCATAGTAAAGCTGGCAGCCAACCCCAGTATACTGCAATAGCTGGTCCAAGTATTGGGGCTGCTCCCGCAACAGATGTATAATGATGCCCCCAAAGAACGAACTTATTTGTCGGTACAAAGTCGACTCCATCTTTGTAGCGATGTGCTGGCGTTACATAATCAGGATCGAGCCTGAAAATTTTCTCTGCTATAAATTTAGAATAATACCGATAACCTAACGCAAACACAATCATAGCCAAAATAACGAGAACGATACTGTTCATTTATTCTCCCCCTAATAAATTATTTGCTCAGCTGCTAAACCGAGCAGCATATCCTCTAGTTTGTAATAATTACTATAAGATATAAAGATTATTTTACCATAAAAAGTATGTTAAACCAATTCCTGTTTAATAGAAAATTTTAACAATGTTGAATAATGTGCACTATCGGAAAATATATAAGGTTATCTGCTTTGCTTCATACGCTAATTCGTTGTTAATCTCCAGCAATACAGTTCATCGTTTGGAGCTTTCAACATTCTAAAATCCGCGAATGCGCAATCTACGAGATATGTGCTATCAAACATAAGAAACCGAACATGCTACATTGCATGTTCGGTTTCCGATTGTTTACATTTCTACTATATATCGTGTCTTTTATTTTTCAAATAGGCGTGCATCGTGCCATTTAACGAAAATTCGTTTGGCTCTTTTCTCTTTATTACTACCTATTCCAATTCACACGTACACATACTTCTAGTATAGTTTTCCTTGACGATATAAAATTGTCGAGAGCTTTAAGACGGAATGGATATAACACGTTTTCCTTAACGTGTACGCATTGGAAAAGAAAGTTGGAAATACGTTATCAAATGTTTTTTTCATTTTTTCATACAGCCGACGAAAAACCTCTTCTTCCGTAAAGAACTGCGTTTCCTTTCCTTGGATCCACTCAAAGTAAGAAACAATTACACCACCAGCATTCGCTAAAATATCAGGGATTATAAGCGTACCTGCATTTGTTAAATACTCATCCGCTTCATTTGTAATCGGTGCATTCGCTCCTTCGACAACAATTTTAGCTTTAATTTTCTCCATATTATCCGAGTGAATTTGGTTTTCCAACGCTACTAAAAACAATGCATCTATATTTAAATATAAAATATCTTCCCTTTCTAGAATTTCTGCCTGTACTTGAGCGGCATGCAATTCCTCAGCATTTCTGGGTAAATCCCCATTATTTTTGTCTGTATATTTAACGAGTGCTGGAATATCCAGTCCATCCTGTTGATATAAGGTTACATTTCGATCACTCACAGCTACTATTTTATTGTTTATATGACTGCATTGATATGCATTTAATGCAGCAGCTGATCCAACATTTCCAAACCCTTGAAAAGCTAATGTTAGAGATTGATCGTACGTTTCAAGTACAGTATGTGCGTCCGCTGACTTTCGATCTTCTAGCCAGCTTTTTTGTTCTTTTACAAAATCATGAAGCAAGTAGCGAAATGTAAAATAAACACCTTTACCGGTTGATGTACGCCTACCTAAAGAACCACCATTTTCCACACTTTTCCCTGTAAAACTCCCGAGATAATCTCTACCCGGATGGATACTTTTGAACTCCCCCATCATCCAGTCCATTTCACGCTCTCCCGTACCGACGTCAGGGGCAGGGATATCCTCATTGGGACCAATTACTTTCGTAAAATATTGCACATATTTTACACATATCGCATGCAAGTCTTTCGCAGTATAATTTCGAGGGTTAATAACAACTCCGCCTTTTCCACCACCAAAAGGAACCTCATGCAATGCGTTTTTTAGGGTCATTAAAGAAGATAAATTTACTACTTCATCTTCATTTACAGATTCATGAAAACGAATTCCGCCCTTATATGGGCCAAGAATATTGTTATGCTGCACGCGATATGCAGGAATACGAACAACACTGCCATCTTCTAATGCAATTCGCAAAAACGATTTGTGCACATGATTTGGCGTTGATAATATGGATACTAAAGAAGTAAATGCTTTTTCTCTTTTTCCATTATGTAAGTCACACAAAAATGAATCATCATCGAAAAGAGCATTCAATGACCTTTGAACAATTGCTGCGGTTCTACTTTCCACTTTTGTTTTCCCTCCACCATAAAGTATTCAATCTATGGAAAGTGTTCCCATATATTACATGATTCAAACATACAGATTAGTAGGTTAACCGATACAAATTTGATTAACTGGAAAAATAAAATGCAGCAATTTCAACCTACCCAAATTTTCTTGATAAATTAATTTCAAATGCATACAGATCGCTCCGGTAAAATGCTTCTTCATATTCAATTATTTTATCGAACTGATCTTTAATAACTCGCTCAGCTTTAAGCACACACGTCTCCGGTTCTATCTGTAAGTAATCTCTATCCATCTCTGACACATTCCCACAGCTGATTTTTTGATTTGCTTCTGTAAATTGGATGCCCAAATCATTTTCAATCACTTCATATAACGTAATTTCATTCAAATCATAATCCGCTAAACGTTCTCCAATAAATATAGGATAGTAATGTTGCTCAATACCAATTGGGAATTCATCTCCTAAGCGCAGGCGTTTTAAATAATACGCCTCTGTAAAGTTAGTAATCTCTTGAACATACGCTGGAGGCGTTGTTTTATAAAACTCAATTAATTTAGCACCTGGTTCCATATTCAATCGGCGTATCGTTTCCGTCGTACTACTTAAATGACCGAGCCAGTTATGGATTGGTTTCAATGATACAAAAGTTCCCTTTCCATGTTTCTTTATTAAAGCGCCTTCCCGAACCAATTGATTAATCGCTTCTCTTACAGTGCTTCTACTTACATTATATTGCTGCATGAATTCACGTTCACTCGGTATTTGTTCAACGAGCTTACCTTCAATAATCCTTCTCTCGATTGTATTCTTTAACTGGATGTGCAATGGTACATGACTCTCTTTATCCAAACGCACAGCTCCCCCTCATTTCTCTTCTGTTATATAAATTGTTTGCTCTCAACCTACTGCGATTAAATGTCCAAAGCAGGCAATTAGTGTAAAGCTAATTAATCCTACAGATAAAGCAGCAACAAACCCTATATAAAAGGGTTTTATTCCGATCCCTTTAAATTTACTGAAATCTGTTGATAAACCAACACCTGCCATCGCCATCCCTAATAAATAGGTAGTCCCGAATGAACTGCTTAACGTGTAAAGACTTTCCCACGTTGTACGATTCAAGAAGCCAAAAGCATTACCTAATTGCTCCAAAGTCATATCCCCCACCGTGCGTAGGAGAGCAAACAGAAGAAAGCCGATAACGAATAACGGTATAAATGTATACCACTTTGGTAATTTTGTTTCGCTTTTCAGTTGTGTACCCTCTTCTTCCACCGTATTTTTATAATATAAGTATGATACAAACGGAATAATTCCAATAATAAACAAATTTCTTGTCAATTTTGTTACTGTTGCTACATCAACTACTTTTTTCATATCAAATACTTGATCATAAATTAAAGCTGATCCAGTCACTTGTGCGGTATCATGTATTGCTGTACCTAAGAACATACCCGCTTTAATCGGATCACCTGCGAAAAAGAAATGAGCTAGAAAAGGGTACAACAGCATGCCAGTTAATCCAAAAATTGTTATATTTGCAACAGCATAAGAGATTTCATCCTCTTTTGCTTCAATTACTGGAGAGGTAGCCATAATCGCCGTCACTCCACATATACTCGTGCCACATGCAATAAGCGTCCCTAGTCGATTCGATTGTTTCATTTTGTTTGTTAAATATAAGGTAATAAATAGTCCCGCAGAAATACATGTAATAATTAAAGGGATTCCGAGTGCACCGAGCTTTAACGCTTCCAGTAAACTTAACCGTAAGCCAAGTAGGACAATTCCAGCTCGTAGTGCATACTTTACCGAAAATGCTATTCCTTTTGAAAATATGGATGATACACCGATCGTATTTCGGATAATAATTCCGATAAGTATTGCAACAAAAATACCTGATATTGGTGTCTTACTTCCTGCAGACAGTATATTTTGTTTTATCAATAAATAACCGATAAGCTCTGCCCCGTAGATACCAATCAACATTACAAATATACTTAATACTAAACCTGGTGAATGTTTGAAGAGTATTTTTGGAAGGATCTCTTTAGTAATTTTAATCATTTTTTCTTCCTCCAGTAGTTTAAGATGCTCTTTTAAAATCATCATTTCGCTTAATAGAGCATTCAACCAATAATCCTTTTCACGTCATCGTAACATTATGTGTTAGTGACGTCACTACAACTCGAAGGATCTATTTTTAAATTCATCTCACCAGCTTCAATTCCCTTTAAAACTTTACCTAAGACCAATTTTAACTTCCTCCAGTTTTTTCAACAAAGAATGATAAAGTTTTTCTATATCCTTCTTAGTCGGAACAATTCGATTTGTTACAATCCCATTTCCGCCTAACGTTTCCTCAACAAGAATAGGTATGTTTTTTTCAAAATTACTGATATTAATATAGTTTAAACCATCTACCCATATATTGAATTGATCATTATACCTCTCTACAGTCCCTATCGCCTTTTCAGCTAAAACACTGGTATTTTGACGTTTATCCTCACCGAGACAAACAGCAATGGTCGAATAGCTGTCAATTGAAGCTTCTAAGCCAAAACGCATAACAAAAGGTAATAGTAAGGCTACACTTAACCCATGCGGGATTTCAAATTTAGCTCCTAAAGATCTACCTGCTGCATGTGCTAGATTCGTTGAAGCGTTTGAAAAGGCAATGCCAGCATAACAACTAGCTAATAACATTTCCTTTCTCGATTCAATATCTGTACCGTCGTGATATACCTTGGGAAGAACTCGACCAATGATTTCAATCGCAGTTAAAGCATATTTATCCGTTAAATCCGAAGCTAAATTAGATACATATGCTTCAATAGCATGTGTTAATGCGTCTAGACCTGTATAAGCAGTTAAATGTTTCGGTAAGCTCATCGTAATCTCAGGATCAAGAATAGAAATATCTGGAACAAGGTCTTTATGACCTGGATTCATTTTAATATTTGTTTCACTATTCGTTATTACCATTATTTTAGTAACTTCAGATCCTGTTCCAGCAGTAGTAGGAATTGCTATTAACGGCAATCTATTTAAGCGCTTTTGTTTATGTATTTGTTCCCAGTTGATTTTATCGTTTACAGAAAATAAAGACACCGCTTTCGCTAAATCAATAGCACTGCCTCCACCTATCGCTATAACAGAATCAGCTTCAACTTCATTCAACTTAGCAATCGCCAACTTCATATGGGCTGTAGAAGGTTCTCCTTTAAAATTCGAAAAAAAAGTCACATTTATATTTTCATTTAGAGCCAACTCTTCAATTTTTTTATCATAAGCAAATTGTTCAGACAGTAAAAACGCATCAATTATAACAAACATATGATTTACACCTATACCACTTGCGATACATGGTAACTTTTCTATGCTCTTTATACCAAATTCAATTTGTCTTGGTAAAAATAATGAAGTCATCTATAACCCTCCAAGTTAAAAAATATTTTATCTCATGAATCCAGTTAACCATAAACTAACTTGTGGTATGTACGTAACTAAAATTAATACAAATAACATTGTAATCAACAATGGTAGAATTGGTTTAAATAATTTCTCCAGCTTCAACTTTGCAACACTAGCAGCTACAAATAAGTTAACTCC
>NZ_JBPYCS010000038.1:0-19320 GCF_051846935.1 Virgibacillus sp. W0430 | reverse complement strand
TCATATTTATTCGACAGCTGTATTTGGCGATATCGTTGTAACTACGAATGGTAAGGATTATTATATTATTCCAGAAAAAAGTCCGTTGGATGGACTATTGAAAAGCAGTTCTTAAATCGCATTATTAATTTACAAATTTATACATAAATGATATCATATTGATATAACAAAATTTCAACTACTATGGGGTGTTAAAAATGAGAGAGAAAGCTGCGTGGTCTATTAATGGGTTTTTAGGAATTTTTATTATTGCTGTACTTCTAGCTTGTAGTTTTTTTAGCATACTGGAAGGGCAATATATTATTGCTGCAATTTGTTTAATTGTTGCAATTACGTTGGGAACAGGGATAACACTCGTACAGCCTAATCAATCTGTCGTCGTTATCTTTCTTGGTAAATATATGGGAAGTATACGACAGGAAGGGATTGTTATTACTATCCCATTTACAATACGGAAAACAATCTCCTTGCGCGTACGTAATTTTAATAGCAAGCGGCTAAAAGTGAATGATGTAAATGGAAATCCTATTGAGATTGCTGCTGTAATTGTATTTAAAGTTGTCGATTCGGCAAAAGCAGTGTTTGATGTTGATCGGTATGAACAATTTGTAGAGATACAAAGTGAAACTGCGATTCGCGCTGTAGCAACTAAATATCCATACGATACGTTTGAGAATACGGAACTAACATTGCGCGGCAATGCTGAAGAGATTTCTGGAGAATTAAAACGAGAGGTGCAGGATCGGCTAAAAGTAGCCGGAGTAGAAATTATAGAAGCCCGATTAACGCATTTAGCATATTCGACTGAAATTGCGCAAGCGATGCTTCAGCGCCAGCAGGCAAGTGCTATTATTGCCGCACGAAAAAAAATTGTTGAAGGTGCTGTTGGTATGGTACAGGATGCGATTGAACGGATGGAAAAAGAAGCTGTCATTGAGTTGGATGATGAAAGAAGAGTTGCGATGATTAATAATTTGCTTGTTGCAATTGTATCCGATCATGGTGCTCAGCCAGTTATTAATACGGGCTCTCTCTATCAGTAATTTTCAAAGGCTCAGGAAAAAATAAATATCGCATGAAGCTTTTTCTATACTTATCTAAAAAAGCTGAAAAAAACCGTTTGAAATATAAATTAGAAAAAGCATTCGGACAAGTCTGCAACGAAATAAAAAGTTTAAAAGCCGATTAGAACAAGAAAGTAGCTAAAATGCATAACTTAATAGGCATATGTGATTGTGAATCGGTAATAAAGAGGGGTATTATGAAAAAAAAACAATTTCCATTGCGTTTAGACCCCAAATTGTATGATATCTTGGAAAAATGGGCAAAAGATGAATTTCGCAGTGTTAATAGCCATATTGAATACTTGCTCCGTGAATCATCAAATCGAGCAGGAAGACTGCCAAAAAGTGAGAATAAAAAAATAGGTGAATAAACTGCTTCTATTAGTGAGTCTATCAAAAATACTCGTCAAAAAACAACTCGAAAAAATACGCAATTTTGAGTTGTTTTTTTGTTTTTTTAATTTTACTTTTAGGAGAGGTAGTTGACAATAGTTACAATTAGTTATATGGTTAATTACACTGGTAACTAACCAATTGACGTCGGAGTGATAATATGAGAATTAAATTTGATGAAAGTAAACCAATTTATATGCAAATAAAAGAGTATATCGAGGATTCCATTATAGATGCGTCGATACAGGCAGGAGAACGTGTACCATCAACAAACGAGTTTGCAAAGTTTTATAAAATAAATCCGGCTACAGCTGCTAAAGGGATTAATGAGCTTGTTGCCGAGAACGTTTTAGTTAAACGGAGGGGAATAGGTATGTTCGTAACAGAAAATGCACGTGCAGATCTAATGGAAAAAAGAAAGGATCAATTTTTCACAAATTATATACTACCTTTAAGTAAAGAAGCGAAGAAACTAAACATAACAGAGGAACAATTAGTGAAAATGGTTAGGAGGGGACAGCGCTCATGAAAATTGAAGTTAAGCACATTTGTAAAAAGTATAACTCTAATTACGCTTTGAATAACGTGTCGTTTACGTTGAAAGAACCAAAGATATACGGCTTGCTCGGAAGAAACGGAGCTGGAAAAACGACTTTCATGGAAATTTTAGCAGGTCACAATTTGCAAACGAGTGGAGAAATTTTTATTGATGGAGAATCTCCATTTGATAATCGTAATATAACAAAAAAAGTCTGCCTAATTAAAGAAGGAGGCAACTTTCATAAAGATTCAAAAATAAAGCAGGTGTTACGTACGTATTCTTTATTTTATCCAAAATGGGATAATGAATTGGCGATAGAGCTGCTTGCACATTATAAATTAAGTTTAAATGCAAAAGTGAAGACGTTGTCAAAAGGAATGGAATCCGCGCTTGGAATTATTGTAGCATTGGCAAGCAAAGCCGAAATAACAATTTTTGATGAACCGTATATCGGGCTTGATGCAGCAGCACGCAAAAAGTTTTATGAAATACTTTTGGAAGAATACGAATCAGAAAAACGAACGATAATTTTCTCTACCCACTTAATTGACGAAGTGAGCCTTCTGTTTGAAGAAGTACTGATATTACAGGCTGGTGAGTTAGTATTACAAGAGGGTGCAGATACGTTACGGGATCAAACGTATGCCGTAACAGGCTCAGTTGCAAGCGTTCAATCTTTTATTACGAGTAAAAAGGTGATCCAGAAAAAAGAATTAGCAGGTATGATGAATGCTTATGTCTTTGGTGATCCACAAGAAGCGATTGCAGCTGGTTTAAAAGTAGAAGGTGTCCCTATTCAGGAGTTAATGATCTATTTAACGGAAAAGGAGGGAGCATAAATGGACCGACAAATAAAAGGCTCCTTATACTATTTAACAACACATGTCATGTATTCTTTGAAAATTTTTTGGATTATTTTGTTAAGTATTTTAGTTGTTACGATCGCTTTTGAGCTTGTATTTGTTAAAGATACCACGTCCGTTATTGTGTTTAATTTAGCTTTTCCTATTTATGTATTTGCAGCAATTGTTGGACAATTAACCGTTAAAGGATACATCCCTTTTTTAATAAAAATGGGCTCCACAAGGAAGAACTTATTTACAAGTATTGGTATTCACTTTATAAGTATAGCTGCTTTTAATGCACTTTTTGCAAATACGATCCACTCTATTGTAACGTATATGTACAAGTTTTTTGGAGGAAATTCCGTTTCAAATAATGCTCGTAGTATGTTTATCATTTCCGATGGAGAGCAGTCTTTTTCGTTTAATCATCTAGCTTATTTTGTCCAGGATACGTGGATGACACGATTCGTAATCGATACTTCGGTCTCATTTTTCTTACTTACTGCTGGTTTTATTTTAGGCCTTGTTTTTTTCCGATATAAACTTATCGGAGGGTTTAGTTTTATCGGTGTTATTGGTTTACTATTTATTATTGGGATGGCGGATGGCTGGCTATGGGACTTCCTAGTGACTATTTTTCAAAACTTTAGTATTATATTTTTTGTCCAATTAGTAGGAGTAGCTTTCGTGCTGTACATTTTATCCTTCTTATTATTAAGGAGAATAACGGTAACATAATGTACGGGTAAACGATATGTTGGAAGGATTGAGTCACTTTTTTGTGGGGGATATTTAAAATCTTTAATACACCATAGTTAGCGGCGCTAGCATATGCTTGCTTTTCGCGGGAGACTGGTGAGATTCCTAGCGTATTGGAATCTCACCGATTATCTTTCTCTTGCTGAGTTCTCTCAGCTTCCATTCGTGAGGCAACTGAAAAAAGATCATTTTTTGAGCAAAGTCTTTTTGTTAATGATAAGGAGCCACCTTTAGTGTCGTGCTAGTAGCGATGAACGTTTATTAAAAAGTTGGTATAGTCGTACATGGTGCGTCTATGCCTTTTATTATGATTTATTCTATCGTTGATTGGAACGTAAGGTGGACGCGTTCCGCGGGAGTCGCCACCTTGCGTTCCAATCAACTCGACTGAGCACAAATAATGTTTGTTTTGCTTGTTTGCCCTTCTTCTATTCTAAGTAAATACATTCCATAAATCTATACAGTATCCAGTCGACAATCATGATATTATATGGTGTATAACATAATATAACGGATTAACGAGTCTTTATTATTTGTTTAAGCTTGCCAACATAGAACGTATGTTCTATAATTTACGGAAGCCTTATAGTTATTTGGAACGAGAGGTGGCGACTGCTCGTTTTAGGAGAACCCCCAAAATATGCCAACCTCTGTACGTACAGTATATGGAGTAGTAAAATAATTTTAAAAAAGAGACCTGAATAAATTTATCCAGATCTCGTTAGTTACTACCGTTAAATTAAGTTTGTTCATACTGTTCAATTAGTTGATGAAAGAGCTTATGAATGGATTGCTGTCTTTTTAATGGTAAGTTTTTTAATCGGTATATGTAATTTTTAAAGTTTGGATGTGTCATCAAGTATTCTATTAACTCAACAACTTCCACATCGAATGATTTTGAAGTCGAGCTGTAAATTCGTTTGAATTCCTTTAAAAGATCATTTTGAAATGAATAATTACCTACTAAGTGGTCAAGCGTTACATTGAATACATTACTTAATTTCAATAGAGTAGTAATATCAGGCATAGTAGCATTGCTCTCCCATTTTGCCACAACAGATCGAGAAAGCAACAGTTTATTAGCGAGCTCCTTTTGTGTCCAATTGTTTTGCTCGCGGAAAAATTTAATATTATAGGCGATTTGTTCTGTAGCTAAAGTCATTCTTCATCCACTCTGCCTCTACAAATATTTGGCGTAAAATGTTCAAGCAAACATTGTCGAGCAACTATATAAAAGGTATGGTAATTTTAGTACAACTAAAAGTGCAACTTTATCCTATCATGATTCACTCTCGTTAAAAGGAAATGGTCGTTCTTTATCGTTACGAATTATGTTGTGTTCCGAAACAGAACAAAAGGGGATGGTAAAATGGTTAGCTGTCTTATTTTATACGAACCAACTATGTTGAGCTTAACAAAGTGTAGAATGCTTCGATCGATGTTTTTTAAAAGGCAGTATGAAATTCATGTTTTAGAAAATCATACGGTACTAATATTTTTATGGAATATTAATTGGGAAGAAGTGTTACAGTCGGCACTCATTTTAGAAACAGAAAGGATAGCTGTAGGGTATGGCTGGGCAGAACATAAAGAAGGTGCAGAATTGTATGCGAGGAGTAAATTAATGAAGCGTTCACTCGTAATAACGAATTAAAAAAACAGGAAAAGATAAACCGTACAATAATCGGCTTACCTTTTCCTGCTAAGAAGCTTCTTCGCCATCTACAGAAGCAGCAGATTCTTGGATAAATTGCGTGCAAGAAATATACAATTCTTTCGGTATTACAAACAAATCATAAACATCCTCTATTTGATTAATTGCGAAGTAAATATCTGGGAATAATTCCTTTCCGTTAACGACAAAGGGAAGCTTTAATGCTGCTTTAGCCGAACGAGTATTTGTTCTTCTAACTTTCATAAAAACGGTTTGTATCGTATCATTGTCAAAAAATAACTCGTTTAAAAATAACTCTTTTGCTAGCTTATTGTACCCTTTTCCAAAATACGGTTCTCCAATCCAGGTCGCTAAAAAGCCATAGTTGTTTTTAATATCAAACAAATTAATTGTACCAATTGGATGTTCGTATTCATCTAATATAGTACGAGATATTAAGCTTCCATTAGATTCTTCTTCTATCGTTTTCTTCGTTATAAAGTAATATTCATCGGATGTAGCAGCCTTATGACGAACAAAAGGAAAAACCTTCGGACTAATTAATAATTGAAATAACTCAGGAACTTCATGTAAATCACGTGTTTTAAGCATAGAAAAACCCTCCTCTTTACTAAAGGTGGGTATCCTAAAAGCAGACAGGGATCAGGCAAGGTTACCCACGAATTTTTATTTAACGTGCAACAAAAATTCGGGGTGGGAATCGAACCCACTAGAACCAGAGCATACTGGTGGCGCACCATTTGCCTTCCCATCTTACAGTGACTTATATATTTTAGATTATAGAAAAACGTGTGAATAACGAATTGACTCTCGTTGATGATCTTTGCTGTATACACCCTTCTTACACGAGTATACATTTGTTAATAATTAGTTTTAATGTAATTATCCCACACGTCATTCCAATAACCGATATTTAAAACTCATTTTAATTGTTAGCAGAGAACACCTTTCAAAGTTATATATAGCACTAAATTATTTCTTACTTTATTTTACAACGATATCTTTAAAAAGAAAATATATTTTTAATAATTAAATGTTATTTTTATAATGGTAAATAGTGTGTAATGCTTTTTCTAACTCAGGATAAGTAAACGTATATCCATATGCTAGTAAACGATCAGGTGATACGTATTGTCCTTTCGTAATTAGTTCACTCATTTCCCCTAGCGTCAATCGAATGAGAGAGGAAGGGGTAGGGAACCAATACGGTCGTTTTAACGACTTAGCTAAGACTTTCATGAAGTCTTTATTTCTTTTTGGAGAAGGAGCTGTTGCATTTATAGGTCCTGCGATCTCAGTATGATGAATACAAAACAAAATAATTTTAATGACATCATCAAGGTGAATCCAGGAGATCCATTGTTCTCCCTTTCCAATTTTCCCCCCGGCAAAATATGAAACAGGAAGAGCCATAAGCGGTAGAGCACCTCCGGTCTTTTCTAATATTACTCCAAAACGAACATAAACGGTTCGAATCCCGAGTGCGGCTGCATTGCTCGCTTTATTCTCCCACGACGTAGCTACATCAGCTAAAAAGTCATTCCCTGGTGTAGTTGTCGCTTCTGTAAAAATTTTTTCTTCCGATGTACCGTAATAACCAATAGCGGAAGCGTTTATTAAAACGTTAGGTTTTTGTTTCATCTCGGACATAATGTGAATAAGTTTTTCAGTAATTTGAAGTCTACTTGAGAGAATTAATTGCTTCTTTTTTTCGGTCCAATAGCCGAATAAAGAGTCGCCTGCTAAATTAATAACAGCATGAATTGTTGGCAGTTCTTCCGGACGTATGGAATAATTAAGGTACGTAGTGGAACGATCGTTCGTATATTTATGAGGGGAGCGCGTTAAAACAAACGCGTGATATCCATAGCTCGCCAGATGACTTATAAGCCTTTTTCCTACAAAACCTGTTCCACCTGTTATTAAAATATTCATTTCATCAACCTCCTCGTGTATTATATATAGGTGTTGTTTTTACAACTTTACATATCATTCACTAATTATATTGAAGTGTACCATACATTTTTTTGTTCATGGTATGATAACGACAGAGAGGTGAAACAAATGGCAATTATTTCGCGAATTACAACCCAAAAGCGAAATAAACATCGTTATAATATCTATATCGATAATGGACAAGGTGAAACATTCGGGTTTGGCATTGATGAAGATGTGTTAATTAAATATCGCTTAAAAAAAGGGATGAAGCTTGAGCAATCAATATATGAACAAATACGTAATGATGAAACCTTCCATCAATCGTATAGTATGGCTATTCGTTTTTTAAGCTATCGTATGCGTACAAAAAAAGAGTTGGAAATTCACTTATTGAATAAGGATGTCGATGAAGTACAAATTCCTCGCATAATTGAAAAACTTTATAAAGAAAATTTGTTAAATGATGAAGCTTTTTCCGATAGCTTTGTTCGTAATCGAATAAATATGTCGGATAAGGGACCATTAGTCGTAAAGCAAGAATTAATAGCAAAAGGAATCTCATCGGAAATTGCAGCTAAAGCAATTGAACAATTTACGTATGAGCTTCAATATGAGAAGGCGATCAACTGGGCTCAAAAGAAATTAAATCAAAAAAAGAAAAACGCGTTACAAAAACGACTGCAATCAATTAAGGCATCATTGGCACAGAAGGGGTTTTCTGAAGAGGTCATTCAAGATGCACTACAAAATATTAACATTTCGGACGAGAAAAATGATGAGTGGGACGCTGTAATACATCACGGCAATAAAATGATACAGCGATATGGGAAACGGTTTTCCAATTATGAATTAAAAAATAAAGTGAAAACAGGATTATATAGACAAGGGTTTTCCATTAAAATGATTAATCGTTTTTTTGAAGCAAATGAAAATAACTTTACAACAGTAAGAGAGGATGCAGATGATGACTCGTTATAGCGATTATACGGTTGAACAATTACGTGAAGAGGTGGCAAAGCTTAAAGAAAAAGTACAGAAGGCCGAACAACTTGGACAGTTAAGTAAAGTAGCAATAAATGAAAGAAAACTACAAATTGTTTTATCTTATATGGTAAATCCTGAAGATTATCAAGCAGGAACGGTTTATACTTTAAATGGGGATCCGGGACATACGTTTAAAATTAATTATATTAACGGTGTAATGGCATGGGGCCATCGAATCAATTTGCTTAATGAAATGTATGATAGAGAAGAAGCTATACCTCTGTCTTTGCTTGAAGATCGAATAACAGAAGAGTAAGACATTTATGCTAGCTCATAAAGAACATGGGGAGTATGAAAGAGAGGTGTTGGGACATAAAGTTACTAAGTAAAACCACCACGAATGATGAACAAGACTAAGCAGGGAAATAGTCTAATCGAATTGGTTGGTTTTTTATCTAGTGAAATACTTTTGCCCCAGCCTCACCTGTTTGAATACTTGCGTACGTATAATTATATAAATAAGAAAACTGGGCTTAAGTCGGATTATCCCCAAAGTAAAGCTTACTCTGTAGCTTTCTTTCTGAAAAGATCCAACCAGTGTAGCTATTTATTACTTGATAATGCTTGTTAATTTGCGCTACAGCAACAAAAGGGTAATGGCCCTTTGACCGGTAACGCAAGTCAATTAAACGTACTTCTGTAAAGTAGTCATATTCATTAATTTCCCAACGATACACAGGCGAGAACGATAAAAACGCAGATATATTTTTATCCTCTTTTGCTGCATTAATGATAGTAGAGTCCGGTAAGGGAACTTTTTTAAATTCATCGATAATTTGGATATGACCATGATCTACTGTACCTACATAAAAACGATCTGATGTAGTTATCGCTACTCTCCAGGCATTTTGCCTAATGGTAGGTGATGTTGCGATTTGTATCGTGTTAGGGAAGTAATCATGAATTTTTTTCACAATTTCTTTTTTATCAAAATACCTTTTTAAATAATATAAAAACACGACAACGTAAACGATGACCCAAGTAAACCCGGGAGAAGCCCCAAGCATCCAAGCAATTATACCAGCAATGTGCAACAAGAAAATATACGGATCGAATGTATTAATAAAACCGTAGGCTACCCACTTATTTGTAAAGGGCCGATATGCTTGCGTGCCGTATGCATTAAATATATCTACAAAAACATGGATAATAACGGCTAGAAACGTCCACAACCATAGATGCAATCCATTTATATTGGGTACGAACATGTAAATGATTGCCGCAATTAAAATCCCCCAAATAATAACAGCTGGCACAGAATGGGTCGCGCCCCTATGGTGGCGAATATATGTGGCATTATTTTTTAATTTTAGAACAGTGTCAAAATCCGGTGCTAATGAGCCAGCGATTGTTCCAGTCATTACTGCGTGAAACAATACGGGATCATTATTTACAACGGGATCCAAGGTGGCCAGACCACCAAGTGCAACACCCATAACGATATGGGTACCTGTATCCATATAGTAAACCTCCTAAATCCAAATTAGTCCGAGTATTACAGTTAAATTCATTTTGTATTTTACGTTTTTATTGTAACACAATGGAGGGATAAGATGAGTGCAAAAGAATTACAAGATTTTAACATTAAAGGTTTTCAACAAGACTTAATGGATTGGTATGAAAACAATAAACGAGATCTTCCATGGAGAAGAACGTCGGATCCTTATAAAATTTGGGTATCAGAAATTATGCTTCAGCAAACAAAGGTTGATACTGTTATTCCCTATTTTAATCGATTTATAGCCCGCTTTCCTACTCCACAAGCATTAGCTGATGCAGAAGAACAAGCTGTATTAAAGGAATGGGAAGGCCTTGGTTATTATTCTCGAGCTAAAAATTTTCAACATGCTGTTCGGGAGGTTGTAGCTTCGTATGATGGAGTCGTTCCGAATAATCCAGATGAATTAGGTGCACTGAAAGGGATCGGTCCATATACAAAAGGAGCGATTCTTTCAATCGCTTTTAATCAGCCAGTGCCTGCTGTTGATGGAAATGTTATGCGTGTGTTTTCTCGTATATTGCAAATAGAAGAAAATATTGCTATGCAGCGTGTTAAAAAGAAGTTTGAAGAATATGTGAAGCAATTTGTTCCTACAGACCGTCCTTCGGTATTTAATCAAGCCGTCATGGAGTTAGGTGCACTTGTATGCATACCAAAAACGCCACAATGCTTGCTCTGTCCAGTTCAGTCACATTGTAAAGCTTTTAGGGCAGGCTTAGAGAGAACGTTGCCAGTTAAATCAAAGGATAGAAAGAAAAAGATTATCCCGTATGTCGTTTTGCTAATCAAAAATAAAAATAATGAATATGCAGTGGAAAAAAGAAGCGCTACAGGTTTATTGGCTAATATGTGGCAATTTTTGATGGTGCCTATTGATGAAATTGGAATGGATCATATCGAACATTGGGTCTACGGAGAATACGGCTTGAAAATTAAATTAAAAGGTAAAAAAGAAAAACTAAAACATGTCTTTTCTCATTTAGTATGGGAATTAGACATTTATGAAGCCAAGTTAATGGAAGAAAATAAAGCTAACGATTTGTTATTTAAATCAAAGGAGGAAATGGAATTACTCCCATTTTCTGTATCTCATTCGAAAATAAAGGAGCTTATAACAGAATAGAACGATAGCTTGCGTACACTTCTGAACATGGTATAAAATTCCAAACATCATTTTGGATAACTTTTTCAAATGTGGAGAAGTTAATAACTGCGGAGGTGATACGAATGGCTAAAAACCCAAAAAACACAGCGTCTGGAACAAACGTTCAAAAAGTGAGACAACAAAACCAACAAGCTGCACAAGGTCAATATGGTGCGGAATTTGCATCTGAAACCGATGCACAGGAAGTAAGAAGACAAAATCAAAAGTCAAAGCAAAATAAAAAATAAGTACTAACAACGAACGTTTTTTGAGTGGCAAAATCATGTTGCTTGATAAAATAACTGTGAGTGATTTTAATTAAGCTACTCACGTGATTTTAGCTAGTAAGTAATTGCACGATGATTTCGTTTAATTTGTTCAAAACTACAGAGCTAGCCAGGATTAGGTTAGCCACACGATGTAAAGAGGGCTCAATCATCATTATTTATGTTGATTGAGCTCTTTTTCGTTATTTTAAAATCTTGTTATACTTTATGTATAAAGTTCTCCTCTTAAAAATGAAAGGAACAGATGCTCTTTATAGTGAACATATAGCTTTAAATTAAACTCAAAGAGCATTATACTATTAAATAGACAGTTAAAAGGCACGGATGAGGTTCGATTGTTATAAACAAAAACCTTCAAGGATAAAAAGAACATACACAGCACCCGTGAAATTAGACGGTGTGAAATCAGGTTTTACGGAGATTCCTATAAAAAAGCAACAGCCGAAAAGGAAGGGACTCTTTGCTCTGAGGAAGTTGAGATGTTTCCCATGGAAATAGACGTGTATCATCCGGATGGAAAGGGAGATAAAATGAACGCTCCAGCTGCTGGCACACACATAATTATTGAGAGCTATAAACATAATGGCACCCGACATCGAACGTGGAAAGAAAATACTGTGTTAAAAGGCTCTGAAGAAGTTGTTATCGGTGCAAATGATAAAACATCGGTCGTAGAAAGTAATGGGCGAATTTGGCAGACGCGAGAACCGTCCATTTTTTATTTTCATTCAAATTATTGGTTTAATATTATTGGAATGTTGCGCGATAACGATATTTATTATTACTGTAATATTGGCACTCCATTTTTAATGGAAGATCAAGTATTAAAATATATAGATTACGACTTAGATATTAAAGTATACCCAGATATGACATATGAATTGGTCGATGAAGATGAGTACGAAGAGCATAAACTGAAGATGGGGTATCCGCATGCTCTAGATGACATTTTGTATACGAATATTGATCTATTACTAGACTGGATTCGACAGCGCAGAGGTCCATTTAGACCTGGTTTTATAGATAAATGGTATGAACGGTTTTTGACATACACGTAAAGCGAACTCCTTGTTACCTCTAATGTAGCAAGGTTTTCTATTGTAGTATAATACAAAAACAAAAAATGAATTTGAGGAAGATTATAATATGAGTAGTATTAAACAATATTTACAATTCGTAAAGCCATATAAATGGCCAATCGTTGGGACTGTCCTTATTGGTGTAGTGAAGTTCGCTATCCCTCTACTAATCCCCTTAATTTTAAAATATGTAATTGACAGTATTATCATGGCAGATAAAGTGCAATCAGAAAAGCTAAGTCAGTTATTTTGGCTAATGGGTATTTCATTTTTTATCTTTTTAATATTGCGCCCACCTATAGAATATTATCGACAATATTTAGCGCAATGGGTTGGCAGTAAAGTTTTATACGACATTCGCGATCGATTATTTGATCATATTCAAAGGTTAAGCTTAAAATTTTACTCTGAAACGAAAACTGGAGAGATTATTTCCCGGGTGATACATGATGTCGAGCAGACAAAGACGTTTGTCATTACAGGACTTATGAATGTTTGGCTCGATATGGTAACGATCTTAATCGCTATTTGTATTATGCTTACAATGGATGTGAAATTAACGATCGTCGCAATTATATTATTCCCTTTTTATGGATTTTCGGTTAAGTATTTTTATGGAAAGCTTCGCGCATTAACGCGTGATCGATCACAAGCACTTGCAGAGGTGCAAGGTCACTTACATGAAAGAGTCCAAGGGATGCCTGTAACAAAAGGGTTTGCGCTTGAGGATTACGAGCAAGAGCAATTTGAAGCACGCAATAAAAACTTTTTAAATAAAGCACTCGTCCATACCGGCTGGAATGCAAAAACATTTGCCGTTACTAATACGATTACAGATTTAGCACCGTTACTTGTTATTGCATTTGCAGCGTATCAAGTAATTCTTGGAGATTTAACTATAGGAACGATGATGGCTTTTGTCGGGTATATGGAGCGGGTTTATAGTCCTCTCCGCCGATTAATCAATTCTTCCACTGCTTTAACACAGTCGATCGCATCGATTGATCGGGTATTTGAATTTCTTAACGAAAAATATGACATTAAAGATAAAAAGGATGCAATTGAATTAGGTAGAGTGCAAGGGAAGGTTGACATTGAAAATGTTTCCTTTCGTTACAGTTCTGAAGACGGCGAAGTGTTAAGTGGTGTTAACTTATCTGTTAGAAAAGGAGAAACAATTGCACTTGTTGGAATGAGTGGTGGCGGAAAGTCCACCTTAATTAGTCTTATCCCTCGGTTTTATGATGTAATTAAAGGCTCCATTAAAGTGGATGGTATAGATATTCGCAATGTGACAGCTCGGTCATTACGAAACAATATTGGGATGGTGCTCCAAGATAATATTTTGTTTAGCGAATCAATCGCAACGAATATTCGGATGGGGAACCCGCATGCAACTGATGAAGAAGTGATAGCCGCAGCTAAAGCGGCAAGTGCACATGAATTTATTTCTAAATTGCCGAATGGCTATGAAACCCTTGTCGGTGAACGAGGAGTAAAGCTATCTGGCGGGCAGAAACAGCGGGTGGCAATTGCCCGTGTGTTTTTAAAAAATCCCCCCATTTTAATTTTTGATGAAGCAACATCTGCACTAGATTTAGAGAGCGAGTATCATATTCAAGAAGCGATGGGTAAATTAGCGTATGATCGTACCACCTTTATCGTGGCACATCGACTAGCAACAATTACTCATGCTGATCGGATTGTTGTTTTGGAGCATGGTAAAGTAGTGGAAAGTGGGTCACATGATGAATTAATGCAGAAAAGAGGTAGTTACTTTAACTTATATCAGGTGCAGCACTTAGATGATGATGCATTAGTTAAAGAAATATAGCCGAAAAACGACATCTAAAATAAATAACAACCCTGCTATATAATTTTTAAAAAGATACTATTAGAGGAATAGATGAGCATATACTTAATAATAAAAATGATAGCAGGGGATTGCAGTGGATACTATTTCAGCACTTTTAATTGCATTGATTTGCTTTATAATTATGAAAAGTATTTTAGAATTTATAACAGGAGGGAAAGTACGCTTTTCAATGGAAATGAAGGAGAGCCGCTTTTCAATTGAGATTTTTTATACGCTGCTTGTTATATATTCCATCGTTATTATTGGGTTTGGCTTAATTTATTTTATTCTTTCTTTTCATCAAGTTGTTCTTATTGAATATGAGGAGTACCGAGATGTTAGCGTATTAGGGACATTTATTCATTCCTTTTATTTTAGTGGAGTTACTCTATTAACGATTGGATATGGAGATATAACTCCTGTTGGAATCGGACGTTTAGTCGTTTTAATTCAAGCTCTTATTGGGTACATTTTGCCTACAGCTTTTGTGCTTAGAATTGTTCAAACGTCTAATGAAGGAAGTTAAAGAAACTTCGTACAAAATCTGATGTTGAACGGTTAACGTTAATAGTTGCTTAGAATAGGATGATTGAAAAAACTATAAAAAATTACGAACGAATCATAATATAGAAGCAGTTTAATCGAACGTTTAAGAATAGCTTTCTTTAACGATGATATAAGATAGAAAAGAGGTAAAAGATGCGAATATATACAAGAACCGGGGATAGTGGTATGACATCTTTAGTGTATGGAGGGAGGATACCCAAAAATGATACTCGGGTCGATGCATACGGAACCTGTGATGAAGCAAATTCGATGATAGGATTAGCATTAAGTTATCTTAGAAACGAAGAATGGGTAGGAAGAGAACAATTTAATCAAAGTATTCAAAGAGTGCAAACCATTTTATTTCATGTGGGTTCTGAACTTGCAACACCGAGCGAACGTGAAGTTGCTTGGAAATTAAAAGAAAAGCATATTAAAGAGCTGGAACATCAAATAGATGAATGGGAAAGTGTATTGCCTACACTTGAAAACTTCATCCTGCCATCAGGTCACCCAGCCGCCAATGCTTTCCATGTTGCGAGGACGATTATTAGAAGGGCAGAACGATTAGCGGTTGGATTAGATGGTATGACTTTAAATCCATTTGTATTAGCGTACTTGAATCGACTATCTGATTATTTGTTTGTAGCTGCTCGTTTCATTAATTATACATTAGAAGTAGAAGAAATAAATTTACAAGTAGATGATACGACATCATAATGTTAATACATTAAACACGATATAATTTAACGTATTACATTATATTAACATTGACAGAACCTTTAGTGAAAGAGTAAACTAATTATAAAGATTATAATTTAATAATATAAATTTTGTTTGAATTATTACAGAGAAAGTGAGGTGCATGACGGTGTCAAATCACAGATTGCAATCAGCGATTGAAACATTAAAGGAGTCGGGTGTTCGTATTACGCCCCAACGTCATGCGGTTCTTGAATTTTTGTTAACTTCCTTGAACCACCCAACAGCCGATGAAATATATAAAGCACTGGAAAATAAGTTTCCGAATATGAGCGTAGCTACTGTTTATAATAATTTACGAATTCTTCGTGAGATCGGATTAGTAAGAGAACTAACATATGGTGATTCGTCCAGCCGGTTTGATAGTAATACAGAGGATCATTACCATATTATTTGTAGCGAGTGTGAGAAGATTGTTGATTTTCATTACCCTTCATTAAATGAAGTTGAATCTTTAGCAGAGCAAATTACGGGCTTTGAAGTGAGTCACCACCGGTTAGAGTTGTATGGTAAATGCCCTGAATGTAAAAAAACGGCGAAACAAGCACATTAAAAAACCAAATGCAGTTACGTGCATTTGGTTTTTTAGTTGCTATTTTTCAAATGAGGCGTACAGATACCCAGCCTCGGACACTATTGATTAACCATATTTTAGTACATTTATGAAGGTCTTTTACGAAGATTTTCTTTTCCTCTATTATATTGTCCGCAAGCAGCTGTTGGCGAAGTGTTCCATGTAATAGTCCGGACTCTATTGGCGGTGTATATAAGGTATTATTTAACTCCACTACAATATTACCGATTGTGAATTCCGTTATTTCTTTATTTTCATTCCATAATAATGTATCGAACACATTTTTTTTACGATGTGTATGATAAACTTTCCGGTTCGTTGTTTTATGATACAAAAATATGTTGTCTTTATTAATCGGATTGTTGGATAACGCTACATTTATTTCCGTTTCTAAAGGAGGCAATTCAGTCGCTTCTAAAGAAGTAGCACCGTTTCTATGTACGAGCAATCGTACCTTCCATTTTTTCGTATGCTTTTTTATAGCAAGGCCCTCTAATTGATTTTTAATTTTACTAATATTTAATTGATAATTAAAGTAAGCTGCTGACTTTTTTAATCGCTCTAGATGGTTGTTCAAAAGAAGATATGTACCATGATCTAAGCATAAGGTTTCAAGTAATTGGAAATCATCTCTGATCTCTGTTAAAATTTTAGCTTTTGCTAATACTTCGTTATATTCCTCTTCGCCACGTGAATGGGCCGTTATTCCACCGCCTGCATGGTACGTTGCTTTATGTTGGTCGCTATCAATAAAAACAGTTCGAATCGGTACGTTAAATATTGCTTCATTAGCTGGTGTAATATAACCGATCGCTCCACAGTAAACTTCTCTTGGCTCTTTTTCTAATAATGAAATGATGTCCATTGATTTTCTTTTTGGCATTCCTGTAATTGATCCGCTCGGGAATAAAACTTTTAATAAATCGATAAAACCTTTATTAGGGAGTACATCTGCTTTTATTGTTGATGTCATTTGGAATACAGTAGGGTACTTTTCTACTTCGAATTCATTTGTTATTTGGATTGAGCTGTCAACGGATACTTTTTTTAGATCTTCACACATCAAATCAACGATTAATTTATTTTCGAGACGATTTTTTTCTGAGTTTTTTAACCACTGTTTATTTTGTTCATCTTGTTCATACGTTTTCCCACGTTCAATTGTTCCCTTCATCGGCTTTGTTACTACTTTACCGTTATGAAAGTGAAAGAAAAGCTCAGGAGATGCGGATAATATGGCGTGTTTGCCAGTGTTCAAATATGCAGTGTAATCCGCTTGCTGTGCATTTTTAAGTTGTTGATAGTAAGAAAAAGGATCTCCACTAAATTCCGCATGAAATGGAAACGTGTAATTTATTTGGCTTGTGATACCTTCACGTATGTAATTATGGATCATACCGATGCGATCGTGATATTCCGCAACCGTGATCGATGGCTTCCAAGCATGAAGCGTATGCTCCCTAGTAGTAATAGTTTCTGTAGATGGATTTGTGAAAATCCCGAACCAAAGTAGAGGCATGTTACTATTTTGGTTCACCTTGAGTGATGGATCAAAGGCGGGTGCCGCTTCGTATGCGATATAACCAGCAGCATAATAACCTTTGTTTACGGCTTCTTGTATTTGACTAAGGCTCGCAAGCACTTCCTCTACATTTACGGCAGTGACAATTTTTATTGGGTTTTTAAAGAGTAACGGTGTGGTTGTTTTCTGTTCCGAATTCTTAAAGTTAAAGTATAATAAAGGGCTGTTAGTAGGCCTCATCACATGCTCCTTCTATGGAAATTATCCATTTTTTATAATTTATAATGTGAATAAAAAATCCG
This sequence comes from Virgibacillus sp. W0430, assembly GCF_051846935.1. NCBI lineage: Bacteria > Bacillati > Bacillota > Bacilli > Caryophanales > Bacillaceae > Virgibacillus > Virgibacillus sp. W0430. Next base: position 1,489 of record NZ_JBPYCS010000038.1, on the reverse strand, counting down.
CCAATACGACGGAATTTTTATGTTATCTTATTTTTATTTGCTTCTTTTCTATATTTCCTAGTATTGTATTTTTCATCAAACTCTTTACCTTCTAAGTCCTTGTCAAGTGTCAATGGTTGTTTACAGTGCATACAAGCATCTACACGTCCAAGCATCTTTGTCGGTTTTTCACAGCTTGGACAAACGATAGGTACTGCTCGAACAGAAAGCATCCCAATCCAGAGGTAAACTACTGTACTTAATAAAACGAATAAAACACCAATAATGAAAAACAATACCATTAACCACTCAACTTTTTTTGTCAAAATACCTATATACATAAAGGCAATTCCGACAAATATTAAAATAAGTGCAAATGCACGAATTTTATTAATTTTACTAGAATATACAATATCTGCCATGCTCGTCCTCCTCAATTAATACAATTTGTATTATAGCATATTTTTATTTTTCAAACTAAGATGGTGTACGTGAAGTATCGAATGAGCGATTTATTTGTTTTATTATATATTAAAATGGTTAAAACCTTATTTATTATGAAGGATGTTTTTATTTTTATGACAGCCTGAATCAATGAAAATGGAAAGAGCTTTTTAGAACCGAACGTAAACGAATAAATCTGTGTAGCCTTAAATAAAAGACGCTTTTACGAAGTACGAAGAAGTATTTGAAACGTAGAACAGTTTACTCAAGCCTTTTATTAAATACAAATACACAATTGATAGGTATATGTTATTTATAAAATGATTTTCTATTTATGCTAATTTTTCTAGTCCAGATAAAATTATTAGAATCTCATATAGTATTTTAACAATAACGAGCAATATAAAGAAAGCAGTACATTCATATGGATTGAGTCACGTATTTGTGGGTGTTATTTTAAGAAGCTAAAAAACCTCTCTTTGTATTCGTTAATTTTAGTATTGCTTCCTACCGACCGCAGTAGATATACACTACGCTTTCCGAGGAGGCTGAAGCCGTGCCCGCGGAAAGCATCCACCTGCAGTGAAAATCAACGGTGTTATTCATGTGTATATCGTTCGAAGTAAAATTGATCACATATTATCTAGTTAGATTCGTGCATCTGTCCCCCCACAAACATTTTATTCATACATTAATATGCTCCACGAGCATCATACTAGTAGATGAAAATAGCATATTATCCTTTCCTCTTATTTAAAAATTAGTAATACTATAGAGAGAAACTATATATAAAATTAATGTTGACACCGATCCTTAACCATGCTAAAGTAAATATCGTTGCTGAAAAAGCAGCGAGCAAGTGAAAAAGTTTTTTTAAAATTAATTGTTGACTTCCTATTCCGAAGTGTGCTATATTATAAAAGTCGCCATTTTGGTTGACGGAAAAATTTGCTCCTTGAAAACTGAACAATACAACTCGTATGTCAAGAGACGAAGAAACACCTCCGTGTTTCTTCGGAAGGTCAGCCTTTCTATTATGAAAGCTGACGATAAATGAAACAAGCTA
>NZ_JBPYCS010000037.1:0-19923 GCF_051846935.1 Virgibacillus sp. W0430 | reverse complement strand
AAGAAAATGTTTTATTAGGAAGGGATTTTTTTCGACAAAATAAAAAAACTGTCGAATAATGAAGGATTCTATTCATTTATATCGAAATACTATATTAAGGACAAGCATGGTGATTTAAATGTCAGCTCGAATTCCTGAGGATATAGTTGAAAATGTTCGTAAATCCATTGATATTACGGATGTAGTGAGTGAATATGTTCAACTGAAAAAGCAAGGAAGGAATTATTTTGGCTTATGTCCTTTCCATGGGGAACAAACCCCGTCTTTTTCAGTCACACAAGAAAAGCAAATTTTTCATTGCTTCGGGTGTGGCAAGGGTGGTAATGTGATCACCTTTTTAATGGAAATAGAAAATCTGAGCTTCCAAGATGCAATAAAGGATCTTGCTAGTCGTTCTGGTATTGAACTGCCGGAGACAAACGATTCAAAGCAACCAGCTCTGACGGAAGATAACCAAAATGTTTTGACAGCTCATAACTGGTTGTCCAAGTTGTACCATCATTTATTAAAATATACAAAGGATGGAAGGGATGGTCTAGATTACTTAAATACGCGTGGAATATCAGAAGAAAGCATAAACACCTTTCAACTCGGTTATGCTCCTACTACACCAGGATTTACAGCAGAGTTTTTAGAGAAGAAAGGCTTCCATCGACAATTTCTAATAAAATCAGGTTTCCTTACGTTATATGATAATCAAAAGGTAATGGATCGCTTCCAAGGAAGAGTAATTTTTCCGATTCGAAATCACATTGGGAAGACAGTAGCTTTTGGTGGTCGGTCGATAAACAATCAAGAACCGAAGTACTTGAACAGCTCTGAAAGTGATTTGTTTCACAAAAGTAAATTATTATACAATTTTGATCTAGCTAAAAATCATATTCGTAAAAGCAATGAAGCAATTCTTTTTGAAGGGTACATGGATGTAATTGCTGCGTATCAAGCTGGGGTGAAAAATGTTGTTGCTACGCTAGGCACGTCGCTGACTGAATTCCAGGCCCGCTTACTTAAGCGATATGTCGAAACTGTGATTATTTGCTACGATGCAGATCAAGCAGGGATCGAAGCAAGCTACCAAGCGGCTAAATTATTACGAGAGGCTGGATGTGAGGTTAAAATTGCGAGCTTAAAGGATGACATGGATCCTGACAGCTATATTGCACGATATGGAGTAAATGTTTTTCGAGAAGAGATACTGCGACCAAGTGCTACATTTATTAAGTTTTATAAGCAATTTATAAAAAAAGATTTTAACTTGAGCAGTGAAGGGGAACGTATTAAATATATAGAAAAAGTATTACATGAGCTGGCAATGATTGAGAGCTCGATTGAAAGGGAATATTATTTAAAAGAATTAAGTGAAGAATTTAATATAACGTTGGATACATTAAATAGTGAATTAATGAAATATAACGCAAGACGGCATCATAAGGATAAAAGAGATGAGAACAGATATACTAATAAGACGATAATCAATGGAGAAAAACAGAAGTTGTTGCCAGCGTTTCATAATGCAGAAAGGCTTTTGCTTGCATTTATGTTACACGATCCAGCGGTTACTAGTAGAGTGCAAAAAGAATTAGGAGCGTCATTTAACATTGATGCTCATAAAATAATTGTAACACACTTATATGCATTTTACGAAGAATACGAAGATTCCGATATAAGTCTTTTTATGAATAAGATAGAAGATAATACATTAAAAAATCTCGTTGCAGAAATAGCAATGTTGCCGTTGTATGATACGCTAAATGAACATGTGCTTTCAGATTGTATCCACACAATTAAATTGCAATATGAAGATCATGCTTCCATTTACGATTTAAAAAAAGAACAAAAATTGGCAGAACAACAAAATGATCCAATTAAAGCTGCAAAAATTGCAATGGAAATTCTTGAAAAAGAAAAGCTAAAGCAATTAAAATAATCTTTATGTAGTTTGGAAGGAGGGGGACTCATGTCAGAAAATAAGTCTTCTCAAATAATGAATAATGATAGCGACATGACAATTGATCAAGCAAAAGAAGAATTGCTTGAAATGGGTAAAAAACGCGGTGTATTAGCATACGAAGAAGTTGCAGATCGTTTGTCCGCATTTGTTATCGAACCAGATCAGTTAGATGAATTTTATGAGTACCTAGAAGGACAAGGTGTCGACATAATTGGAGAGTCAGAAAACGATCCGACGATGAAAGAAATAGCAAAAGAAGAAGAGGAAAATTTAAAAGACTTAAGTGTACCTTTAGGGGTGAAAATAAATGATCCTGTTCGGATGTATCTAAAGGAAATCGGACGTGTTGATTTATTGTCTGCTGAAGAAGAAGTAGATCTAGCGATTCGGATAAGAAATGGTGATGAAGAAGCGAGTCGCGCCCTCGCTGAGGCGAACTTGCGACTTGTTGTTAGTATTGCCAAGCGTTATGTTGGTCGAGGTATGCTTTTTCTTGATCTTATACAAGAAGGAAATATGGGGCTTATAAAAGCGGTCGAAAAGTTTGATCACGAAAAAGGGTTTAAATTTAGTACGTATGCAACATGGTGGATTCGACAAGCGATAACGAGAGCGATTGCCGATCAAGCAAGAACAATTCGAATTCCAGTCCACATGGTAGAAACAATTAATAAACTAATTCGGGTTCAGCGTCAATTGTTACAAGACCTAGGCAGGGAGCCAACACCAGAAGAAATTGGGGAAGACATGGAATTATCTCCCGATAAAGTTAGGGACATCTTAAAGATCGCTCAGGAGCCGGTTTCACTTGAGACACCAATCGGAGAAGAAGATGATTCACATCTTGGTGACTTTATTGAAGATCAAGAAGCTGTATCTCCATCAGATCATGCAGCCTATGAGTTGTTAAAAGAACAATTAGAGGATGTTTTGGATACGTTGACAGATCGTGAAGAGAATGTACTTCGTTTACGCTTCGGTCTTGATGATGGGCGGACACGCACGTTAGAAGAGGTAGGAAAAGTATTTGGAGTTACTAGAGAAAGAATTCGACAGATTGAAGCGAAAGCATTACGTAAACTAAGACATCCAAGTCGTAGTAAACGATTAAAGGATTTTCTTGAGTAATTCGAGTCATTGTTCACTGAAGTTGTGAGCAATGGCTGGAATGTTCCTTTGACGTGGATGGCTGAGGTGAACGACCATGGAATTCGATAACAAAAAACGTGCGCAAATTATTATTAAAGAAATAGAATATTGGAAAGACCATAAATTACTACCTGGACGTTACTGTGACTTCCTTTTAGCTTTATACACTAAAGGGGAGTATGATTCCGATCGTGCTGAGTCAGAAAAAATAAACTGGTTGTTTACTTTACGCATCATCTTATTAATTCTATTGTTGCCTACAGCTTTTTGTTTCGTATATTTTATTCAATTACATGGTATGTGGCAAGCAATTGTTTTTATTATTTTTATTTTATTAACTTATAGATCCATGATAGCTTATAAAAACGTAAACAATACGTATTACTACAACTTAGCTTTATTTGTTTTTTTATGTTTAATTCTATTATTTAGCTACACGTGGATGAACTACTTTTTTTCAAGTTCGCTATTGCTTAATACAGTGATTGCAGTAAACTTGATCATATGGCTCCTGTTAGGCTATTATAAAAAGAGTGCGATTATAGGCATAGCAAGCATCTTGGGAGCACTATTATTTATTATGTTTATAATTTACTAATTTTTTCACATGTTACGCTTTAAAGTGAAATGGTTTTAAAGTAGAATAAGGATAGTCTATGTCTAATTAAGGATCAAGAGATTACATAAGGAGGAACTACAATGAAGAAAAATCTTCTCCCATTTGCAGCAATTGCCGTTGTTGGCTTATTTGCAATTGTTATCGTTTCTTATATTGGGTTAAATCAACGAGCAGAAATTCAACAAGCTGAGGAGAATGGTGGAGAACCACAAACTGAAGAGGGAGCAACCGCTGATGATCCAGAAGCGATCTACGCTAAAAGCTGTGCGAGCTGTCACGGCGCTGATCTATCAGGTGGAGCTGGGCCTGATTTAACAAAGGTTGGCAGTGAGCTTTCAGAGGATGAAATAAAAAACATCATTATTAACGGTACCGATGCCGGCATGCCTGGTGGGCTTGTAAACGATGGACAAGCAGAGGCTTTGGCTAAGTGGCTAGGAGAAATGAAATAATTATAGTGAAATGCAAGCTTTCTGAATATATCCAGAAAGCTTTTCTTCATTTGAACTACTTCGATCGTAGAATTCGTAGAATCTAACGTAAGAGATTTGTAATAGAATATTCGAACGACCATACAACGACTTAAAGGGGAAAACAATGGGTGAATTAATCCTGTCTAAACGCTTGCAAACATTAGCTTCTCATGTAAAAAAAGGAGCCTTTATCGCAGATATAGGATCGGATCATGCATATTTGCCTACCTATATTTGTTTACACGATCCCTCAGCAAAAGCAATCGCTGGGGAAGTAAACAAGGGTCCTTATTTACGAGCTAAATCAACCGTGGAAGCGTTTCGGCTAGACAAACAAATAGATGTTCGTCTTGGGGATGGACTAACTATCTTAACACCAACAGATAAAGTTACGTTATTAACGATCTCAGGCATGGGCGGAGGATTGATTCGTCATATAATAGGTGAGGGCGACGAGAAAATACCGTATGTCCAACGAATGATCCTGCAACCAAATACCGATGCAAATCAAGTACGTGATTGGCTGTCGAGAAACAATTTTTTAATTGTTGAAGAAGATATTATTGAAGAAAAAGGTCATTTATATGAGTACATTGTTGCTGATAAAACGATAGAGAATTGTACGTATTTAACAAAAAAACAGCAGTTGCTAGGGCCACTGTTATTAAAAAAGAAATCAGAACATTTCTGTACGAAATGGAAATATGAACAACAGAAACGCCAACGTATACTTAGTCAAATGAGAAAGGCGAAATATCAAGATTTTAAAAAAATAGAACATATTGAGCTGGAATTACAATGGATTAAGGAGGCAATGACAAATGGCAATTAAAGTAACGAATTCAGAAATATTCGATGCGATGGAAAGTTGGGCTCCACTCTCCTTAGCTTATGATTGGGATAATGTCGGTCTACAAATCGGTTCGTTTGAGCAATCTGCTAAAAGAGTTTTAGTTACTTTAGATGTAACTGAAGCAGTAGTTGATGAGGCTATCGACCAACACATTGATTTAATCATTGCCCACCATCCATTGTTTTTTAAACCGTTAAAACAAATAAATATAAATAGTGTTAAAGGGAAAATTATTCATAAATGTATTTTAAATAATATCTCTGTGTATGCTGCTCATACAAATTTAGATATTGCCGATAACGGTGTAAACGACATTTTATGTGAGCAACTAGATGTTCAAGTAATAGATCACCTTATCCATTTGCAAAACGAACAATTAGTTAAGCTTGTTGTTTATATACCAACAACACATGTAGATCAATTACGAAATGCGTTAGGTTCGCAAGGAGCTGGACATATTGGGAATTATAGCCATTGTACATTTCAAACAGAAGGAAACGGTACTTTTAAACCTTTAAAAGGATCAACGCCTTATATTGGAACCGAAAATGAATTAGAAACTGTTTCAGAAACAAAGGTTGAAACGATTGTAAAAAAGTCCGATTTATCGAATGTTTTATTAAAAATGAAAGAAGCACATCCATATGAAGAGCCGGCGTATGATTTATATGCAATGGAAAACAAAGGGAAATCGATTGGATTAGGTCGTATTGGAAATCTTAAAAAAGGTGATATGACGTTACAGTCGGTTGCAGATCAAGTTAAGCAAGTGTTTAACCAATCGCACGTACGAATAATTGGTGAACCAAAGCGCCTAGTTAATAAAGTAGCCCTATTAGGTGGTAGTGGAGAAAAGTATATCCACCAGGCAAAACAAAAAGGTGCAGACGTGTATATTACTGGAGATATGAGTTTTCATCAAGCACAGGATGCAATGGAAATGGGTTTAGCCGTCATTGATGCTGGCCATTACATCGAAAGTGCTATGAAAAAAGCGGTACAGAAATTTTTGCAAGATAAATTTGACCATTCTATCGAAATATTCATATCAGATACGAATACAGATCCGTTTTTGTATGTTTAATTCTAAAGTGTTCATATAGCCTGGTTTAAAGGAGTATTGATGAATGAAAAACTACAGCTTTAACGATATTGGTATGAACGAAACAGTATTAGACGTTATAAATAAGTTGGGCTTTATTAACCCGACAGAAATACAACAAAAAGCCATACCACATATATTACAAGGTAAAAGTCTTATTGGTAAATCTCAAACAGGATCAGGTAAGACACATGCATATTTATTGCCGCTTATAAATCAATTGAAAACAGACGTAGATGACGTACAGCTTATAATTACATTACCTACGCGAGAATTGGCTAGACAAATATATGATGAAGTTAAAAGAATAATTGAATTAGCAGGAAAAGAGCAAATCTGGACAACGAAGTTACTAATCGGTGGAACAGATAAACAGCGGATGATTCAGCAATTAAAAAATGCACCAGATATTGTCATTGGTACACCTGGAAGGATTTTAGATTTAGTTTCAGAAGGCGTACTATCTATTTACTCTGCCACTTCCTTTGTTATTGATGAAGCGGACTTGATGCTCGATTTAGGCTTTATTGAGACAGTCGATCAATTATTAGTTCGTTGTCAAGAAGGAATTCAATTACTCGTGTTCTCTGCAACAATTCCACAACGTTTAGAACACTTCTTTAATAAATATTTGTATCAGCCTATATATATTAAAATTGACGACGGATTATCACCAAAGGCATTGGAACACCGCCTTATCCATTTAAAGCATCGGACGGAAGAGGATGTCCTCTTAAATATTAGTAAAGTCATTCAGCCATATTTGGCAATAATATTTACAAACGGAAAGGAAAAAGCAGACGAACTAGCCGCAAATTTACAACAAAATGGACTGCAAGTCTCCGTATTACATGGTGGCTTAACCCCTAGAGAAAGAAAGCGAACATTGAAGCAAATTCAACAATTGCAATGTCAATATATCGTTGCTACAGATTTAGCATCTAGAGGAATTGATATTAAAGGTGTCAGCCATGTTATTAATGCTGAGCTACCAAAAGAAGAACACTTTTATATCCATCGTTCGGGTAGAACTGCGAGAGCAGGAATGGCTGGGACAGTTATTAGTATATACAAGGAAGCAGATATACAACTCATTAGTAAGTTGGAGAATAAAGGTATAACGTTCTCTTATACTGAGCCTAAAAACGGACAATGGGTAAATGCCGATCCATATAATAAAAGAAAACTACGGAAAAACACGACTACTAATTTAGAAAAAGAAGCCTGGAGTTATGTAAAAAAACCAAAGAAAATAAAACCAGGATATAAGAAAAAAATGAAACAACAGCAGCAGCAAATAAAAAGAAAGCTGCGGCAAAAAACGAGAAAAAACAAATAGTGGGGTGGAATACATGGTTAAATTAGGATCTCACGTATCGATGAGTGGGAAAAAAATGTTGCTTGGGTCAAGTGAAGAGGCAGCATCTTATGAAGCAAATACGTTTATGATATATACAGGCGCACCTCAAAATACACGCAGAAAACCGATCGAAGAGCTAAATATCGAAGCAGGAAGACAGCATATGCTGGAGAATAAGATGGAAGATATTGTCGTACATGCTCCATATATTATTAATATAGGTAATACAACAAAACAAGCGACTTATGAATTAGGTGTCTCTTTTTTGCGCAATGAACTCGATCGAACTGCAGCGATAGGCGCTAAGCAGATCGTACTACATCCAGGCGCTCATGTAGGTGCTGGAGCGGATGTAGGCATAAAACAGATCATTCAAGGATTAAACGAAGTGTTATCAAACACGGAGACAGTGCAAATTGCATTGGAAACAATGGCAGGGAAAGGGACTGAAATCGGTCGGAATTTTGAAGAAATTGCTAAAATCATTGATGGGGTAACGCATAACGAAAATTTATCGGTCTGCTTGGATACGTGCCACGTGCACGATGCTGGATATGATGTTGCAAATGATTTTGATGGCGTTTTGAATGAATTCGATAAAGTAATTGGAGTCGATCGCTTAAAAGTCATCCACGTTAATGATAGCAAAAATGAACAAGGTGCCGGCAAGGACAGACATGAAAATATAGGGTTTGGGCATATAGGATTTAAAGCACTTCATTATGTCACGTTTCATGAACAATTGATTGACATCCCTAAAATATTAGAAACTCCTTATGTTGGCGAAGATAAAAAGAATAAAAAGCCTCCGTATAAGTATGAAATTGAGATGTTAAAGCAAGGTACGTTTATATCAGATTTAAAACAACAAATTATGAGTAAATGATACGTTAAATAGAATTTAGAAATAACTAAGGGATGAGAGAATCCGAACGAATGATTCGATTTACAAGATGACTTCGTTCGGATTTGTGTTATAAAAAATTCTAAACCTCATTCGAATAAATGCTCAAGCCCATGTTCTTTAATCATTTTAATAAACAATTGTTCTGCTTTTTCAGCGGTTTCTTTATTTGTAACGCGACTTATTTCGTTATACATTTTCAATCGATCCTTCGCTTCAAATGGATTCGGTTTTGCAGTTTGAATGTACCGTGTCAATTGATTCGCTTCTTCTAAGGAAATAGTGAATCGATATTTCCTGCCATAATGTATTAATTCATGATTTGTAAGCTGCTGTAGCCTGGTCACTACGATACGTTTAAGAATATCCGTCATGAGTTTGCTCCTTTTCATGTTATCGAACGAATGTAATAATTCACTTCATTGTATGTATTTAAATTAAAAAGGAAACCTTTTTACTGCATCATTCCAAAAAATAACATTACTATTAACAGTTGGACTCCATAAACTAAACGTGATCCTTTAAGAAGGGAAGGTTAATTTATGGATGATTATCGAGATGAAGGCATGCAAGATAAAATGGGCGAACAGGACAAACGGCAATCGTTAACAAATTATATGTATGATCAAGCAGAAGAAAAGCGGAACGGTTCAAGAGAGGAAGAAATTGCTGCTGAATTAACAAGTGATACTTTCATCAAAGATGAAGAGGATGTACAGAAAGACACGAATTGGTCATTTGGATGGATTTCTGTTGTACTCTCTATTCTATCCTTTTTTATAATACCGATTATATTCGGTGCTGCTGGCATTATCCTAGGATTTATGGCTAGGAGAAGAGATGCAGAAATTTTAGGAAATACTGCTATCGTTGTTGGTACATTATCAATAGTAATTCGCCTGTTTCTTCCAATTGTATCATCATGAAGCTGATTTATTCAGCTTCTTTTTATGCTCGCAAAAGGTGATTAATGGTATACTATGGGAGAGTAGTGTCTTTAGCTGGAAAATAATAATATTCGTCTGCTATCAAACGATATGGATTTGTATGCGGGTTTAGTTTTTTAAAGTCTTCCATAATTTTTTCCATACGAATGCTATCGGATGAATATAACCTTTCGGACATTGTTAAAACAGTATCGCCAGAGCGCGCTTTAATTTTAACAATCGAATTTTCCTGCTTGTCAATTGGCACAACTTCTTCATACAAAATAGATCCTTTAGTAAGGTCATTATACATACTCATTAGAAATAAAATAATAAAAAGATAAACAGCCATTCTTTTTAACATTCCCATAAAATCACTTCCTTAGTGTAGGAGTGGCTTAATTATAGAGGAGGAATACCATTGGTCTTACCTATAGTAGATGCTGGTTGGGTCTTATTTTTAATAACATTTTTTGGTACGATGTTTTTGATTGGTGAAATACTTGTTAATATGCGTGGTATATTTGGACTATTAGGTATCGGATTAATAACATTTTATTTTTATGGAAATATTGTAGAACCGAGCACCTTTATTTTAATGCTTATTGTGTACTTTATTGGATTATTACTTATTATCGCAGATGGTAAGCTAATTAATGATGGTACTCTGGCGACATTAGGCTTGGCATGCATGCTATTAGCAACTGCATTAGCAGCACAAAATATTTCATCAGGGTTATATGCTGTTATTGGAGTGTTACTCGGAAGTGGATGTGCCTTTTTTTTCCTGAAAATGTTTAAGCGAAGAAATATGTGGGAAAAGATTGCACTTAAGGATCGATTGACGAAAGATAAAGGCTATAGTTCCATGAATAAAGAATATGAAGGATTGGTTGGGCTACATGGCGAAACATTAACAGATTTACGTCCGGTCGGAACAATCTCTATTAATGGTCAAGATTTTAGTGGAATTTCGAATGCGCAATGGATTGAAAAAGGAAGTAAAATAGTAGTTGTAAAGGTTGACGGTACAAGAATACTCGTAAAAAAGCTAGAACCATAATTATACCTTTGCAGACCAATTGTAAACATAGTGTAAAATATTTAAAAGTTACTTTACAAATTATGTTTGATTTTTGATAATAGGACATGGACAAGCTATTACATAAAAAGGCACAACACGAGTGAGGTTGATTATCAATTGGAAATTAATGTACAGCAACTCATATTTGAGTTTGTAGGTGGACTCGGAATATTTCTCCTAGGTATAAAATATATGGGAGAAGGTTTGCAAAAGTCAGCAGGTGATCGTCTAAGGGATATACTAGATAAATTCACAAGTAATCCGTTTCTAGGTGTTCTTGCTGGAATTATCGTAACTATTCTTATACAGAGCAGTTCAGGTACGACTGTACTAACTGTTGGCTTAGTAAACGCTGGCTTTATGACACTTAGACAAGCAATAGGCGTTATTATGGGAGCTAATATCGGTACGACCGTGACAGCTTTTATTATTGGGATAAATATTGGCGAATATGCATTACCGATAATTGCTGTAGGATGTTTTTTGCTTTTCTTCTTTTCTAATCAAAAAGTAAATGCAGCAGGTCAAACGATATTTGGATTTGGTGCTTTGTTTTTCGGTTTAGGCTTAATGAGCTCTGGAATGAAGCCTTTACGTAGCTTGGAAGTTTTTCATGAGTTAACTGTAGATATGAGTTCAAATCCTGTATTAGGTGTTGCTATTGGAACAGTATTTACGTTAATCGTACAAAGCTCCAGTGCTACAATAGGTATTTTGCAAGGGTTGTTTAGTGAAGGGGCAATTAGTTTAAAAGCAGCTATTCCAGTTTTGTTTGGCGATAATATTGGTACAACAATAACAGCAATAATTGCTTCTTTAGGAGCTACTGTAGCAGCAAAAAGAGCAGCATATACGCATGTTATTTTCAACTTAGTAGGTGCGACCGTCTTTCTTCTTATTCTTGATGTTTTTACGAAATATGTGCTATTCTTACAAGGAAAATTTAATCTCAATCCAGAAATGACGATAGCCTTTGCTCACGGTAGTTTTAATATAGCTAATACGATTATTCAATTTCCATTTATAGCGATTCTTGCTTGGATGGTCACAAAAATTATTCCAGGTGAAGATGTTACAGTTGAATATAAACCAAAACATTTAGATCCGATTTTTCTTCAACAGTCGTCTACGTTAGCCCTTTCTCAAGCGAAATCGGAAATTATTCGCATGGGCGAGTACGCTTATAAAGGTTTAGAAGAAACGAGCTTATATTTGACTACACAACAGCAGAAGCATTCAGAAATGGCAATGCAAATTGAAGGTGCGCTAAATAATCTTGATCGAAATATTACCAATTATTTAATAAGTATTTCCAGCGGAACATTATCAGAAGCAGAGAGTGCAAAACATACAGCACTTATGGATTCAGTTCGAGATATAGAAAGAATTGGAGATCATTTCGAAAACATAATTGAATTAATTGACTATAAAATATCAAACAAAATTAATTTGACGGAAAGTGCTCATGAAGATTTAAATAATATGTTTGATTTAACCATTCTAACCGTTAAACAGGCAGTTAAAGCCCTTGATTTAATGGATAGAGAGGAAGCCCTAGTTGTTGTACAAAAAGAAGACCAAATTGATAAAATGGAGAGAACGTATCGAAAGAAACATATAATTCGCGTAAATGAAGGTAGATGTTCTGGATCAGCTGGTATCGTATTTGTGGATATTATTAGTAATTTAGAGCGAATAGGAGATCATGCAGTTAACATTGCCGAGGAAGTATTAAGCGAGAAGTTATAATTGTTTAATAATTAGATCTTTTAATAATATGTTGAAATAAATAAATGAACATGCTATAGTATGTATTGTTCTTTCCCGAAATTACATACTGTAGCATGGATTTATTTTAGTAAAAGTTTTGTGAAACAAGCATAAATAAAGTGTTGACAGATTGGATCTAACGTGGTAAATTATATCTTGTCGTCTTAATTAACATCTAATTGAATATAAAACATACTGCTTACATTTATCTTTATTAATTTAACTTATTCCACAGTAGCTCAGTGGTAGAGCTATCGGCTGTTAACCGATCGGTCGTAGGTTCGAATCCTACCTGTGGAGCCATGTGGCGGCGTAGCTCAGCTGGCGAGAGCGTACGGTTCATACCCGTGAGGTCGTGGGTTCGATCCCCTCCGCCGCTACCATTAAATTATAAGGACCCTTAGCTCAGTTGGTTAGAGCTATCGGCTCATAACCGATCGGTCGCAGGTTCGAATCCTGCAGGGTCCACCATAAAATGTCGGAGGAATACCCAAGTCTGGCTGAAGGGATCGGTCTTGAAAACCGACAGGGGTGTCAAAGCCCGCGGGGGTTCGAATCCCTCTTCCTCCTTTTTGATACATATTAACTGTTTAATTACGTAGAACAAGCAGGACTACACCGAATACGGTTCGAGTAACCCCGAAGCACATATCATCGAAGCATAGGCTAGAAGATGTAGGTGTCAAACTCAAATAATAAACTACATTATATTATGGCTCGATAGCTCAGTCGGTAGAGCAAAGGACTGAAAATCCTTGTGTCGGCGGTTCGATTCCGTCTCGAGCCACTTTATGAAAAGCATTGGGATTAACCCAATGCTTTTCATATGCTTATAATTTGCATGAATGAATGGGCTTTGATACTCTTTAAATGAAGGGTTGATTTACCAATTCTTCCAAAATAAAAAGTAATTTAAAGGGAGACGATAATTAATGGCTAAATTTGAATTACCTGAACTACCATACGCATATGAGGCATTAGAACCAACTATAGACAAAGAAACGATGAACATCCATCACACAAAGCATCATAATACGTATGTAACAAAACTAAATGATGCACTAGAAGGCCATAGTAATCTCCAAGAGAAATCAGTGGAGGATTTAATTTCAGATTTAGATGCAGTACCAGAAAGCATTCGTACAGCAGTTCGCAATAATGGTGGCGGACATGCAAACCACAGCCTGTTTTGGAAAACACTTTCTCCAAATGGCGGTGGAGAGCCATCCGGTGAACTAGCTGAAAAAATTAATTCTAAATTTGGAAGCTTTGATAAATTTAAAGAACAATTTGAAGCAGCAGCAGCTGGTCGTTTCGGGTCTGGTTGGGCTTGGCTTGCTTTAAATAATGGAGAAATTGAAATTATGAGTACACCAAACCAAGACTCTCCTTTAATGGAAGGAAAAACTCCTCTATTGGGACTTGATGTTTGGGAGCATGCATACTATTTAAAGTATCAAAACAGACGCCCAGAATATGCAAAAGCGTTTTGGGATGTAGTAAACTGGGCTGAAGTTGAAAAGAACTACAGCAACAACAAATAAAAAGCGAAAAGCCACGAAACGTTTACGTTTTCGTGGCTTTTTATATTGACGCTTTCTAGAATCGATACGGAATGAAGAGCTTAACAGCGATGAAGAACCCTGTTACAAACTGATAGTGCTTCCTATGAGTAAAATGATTGTGGGGGAACAGATGCACGAATCTAACTAGATAATATGTGATCAATTTAACTTCGAACGATATACACATGAATAACACCGTTGATATTCACTGCATGTGGATGCTTTCCGCGGGCACGGCTTCAGCCTCCACGGAAAGCGTAGTGTATATCTACTGCGGTCGGTAGGAATCAATACTAAAATTAACGAATACAAAGAGAGGTTTTTAACTTCTTAAAATAACACCCACAAATATTTGACTCAATCTAGTGCTTCAAAGAAGTTGACATCGACCCAAACGGAAAACATAAACTTCTTAAGAGGAAATAAGTGAGATCAAACACATGCTATTTTTGGCTGTTTACAACTTTATATCGTTTTAGGTGCTATCTCAATTGCTCCGATACAGTTGTAGTAGATTTTAATTCATTGTTCTAGAAGTACAGCTACTCATTACGTTAGCGTGCATAGCTGAGCGACAAATTCAGATCTAGAAGAGTCAGCTACTTAAAGACCAACATGGTTATTATATGCGGTTCTTTTAATGAACGAAAACAATTATAAAAAGTCACGTGGAAATTACTTTTGTAATCTTCACGTGATTTTTCCCACTCAAAGGCTGTCATTCCACATATTTTTTTCCATCACTATCAGCAACCCTTATTTACGTGGTTTCTTTACGTTTTTAATTTTACATATCTCAGAACGAATTGTTCACACTATGAACTATATAAAGGGGTTTTGAGATATGCAAAATATATTACATGCTTTATTTGAAAAGGTCGAAATAACAAGAGATTTACTCCTCTTACTCGTTATTGGCGGTCTTTATTCATTAGGTATATTTTTATCAAACACATTTGTAAACGTCTATTTATGGAAGCAATCAGGCGATTATATTACGATTGCAATGTATAATTTAGCTATCTTTATTTTTCAGCCTGCTACTTTTATTGTAGCAGGAAAAATAGCAAAGAAAATCGATCGAATTGTCGTTCTACGACTAGGAGTCATTTTTTTATCGATTTTCTTTTTGAATGTGTTAATTATTGGTGAAAAAGCAGCTTATTTTAATTTTTTACTCGGTAGTTTGCTTGGTATCGGCTATGGTTTTTATTGGTTAGCTTTTAATGTATTAACTTTCGAAATAACAGAACCAGATACCCGTGATTTTTTCAATGGTTTTTTAGGAGTTCTGGAGTCGTTCGGTGGGATGATCGGTCCAATACTGGCGGGATTTATTATATCGATCATGACAGCGAACACAGGGTATAAAACAATATTTACAATATCTTTTTTATTATTTATTTTGGCGGTAGTATGTAGTTTCTTTCTGGAGCGCCGTAAAGCTGAAGGTCAATTTAAATTCAAACAAGTATTAGACGAACGATTTGAAAATAACAACTGGAAAAAGACATTGCATGCACACATTTTTCAAGGAATAAGAGAGGGCATATTTTTATTTGTTATAACGATATGGGTTTTCTTAACTACGAAAAGTGAATTAGCATTAGGAACATTTAATTTATTTTTATCGGGCCTATCTTTTATTTTTTATTTTGTGGCTACTAAAGTAATCAAGCCAACAAAACGAAAGCAAGCGATATTGGTTGGTGGTCTAATGCTTTATTTCTCAATTTACGTCATATTATTTCAAATTAGTTATTGGCATTTAATGATCTATGCGATCATTATTGGAATTGCCTACCCGATAATTAATGTACCTTACATTTCGATGACGTATGACGTAATTGGCAAAGCCCGATTTGCAAAAGAGCTAAGAATTGAATATATTGTCGTACGTGAATTGTTTGTAAATCTTGGAAGAGTGGTTGCTATTGTGATCTTTTTAATAGGCGTAACAATATTTCCTGCACAAACTGTTATCCCGTTTTTATTAGCAACATTCGGTGCAGGGTATTTAATGATTTTCTTTTTTATGAAAGATATTTACTTAACAGAGCCTTCTAGTAAAGAAGTCATTGTAAAAGAACAACTGTCCGATGAAAAAAATAGATAAATCATTAAAAAGCGAGATGAAAAATGATATAATAGAGGATCGAGAATAAGATCATTGAGCAGGCGGGAGCGATATGGGAATGAAAAAGAAAAAAGCACAACTCCCTTTTCGATTAAATATATTATTTTTCATTGTATTTTTACTGTTTTCTGTGTTAATCGTGCAATTAGGAATTGTGCAGATTCTAAAAGGGGAAGCTTTTCAGCAGGAAATTGATCGGACAATTCAAGATACAACAAAAATACCTGTACCGAGAGGGAAGATGCTTGATCGCTATCATAATGTAGTTGTCGACAACATGCCACTATACTCGATAACATATACACCACCTAAAGGAGTGCAAGCAGAGGATAAGCTTGAGCTCGCAGAAGACCTGGCACGCTTTATTGCAATGGATAGCGATGAGGAATTAGATCGAGTGACGTTAAGAAATAAAAAAGAGTATTGGTATTTAAAAAATAAGGAAAAAGCGGTTGCTCGGCTATCAGATGAAGAAAAACAAAAATTAAATGATGTGGAGCAATATGATCTAGCTTTAAAAAGAATTACGGAAGATGAAGTACGTGACTTTTCCAAAGAAGAGCTTGAAGTTATTGCTATTAAAAAAGAGTTAGATAAAGCATTTTCATTAACACCACACGTCGTGAAAAATAAGGACGTGACAGCAGAAGAATATGCACAAGTAGCTGAACATCTTGATCTTTTACCAGGTATTAATGCAACTACGGACTGGGAGCGTGAATATCCATTTGAAGAATCGATTAGCTCATTTATTGGTTCAATTACGAGCCAAGATCAAGGGATTCCTGCCGATAAGGAGCAATACTATTTATCACGTGGTTATAGTCGAAATGACCGTGTAGGAATAAGTGGACTGGAAGAACAATATGAAGATGTTCTACGAGGAAGAAAGGAACAAATTCAATATACAACTACAAAGTCTGGCAAAGTGATTGATTCGGAAGTAATTGTTCCAGGAGAAAGAGGAAAAGATTTAATATTGACCATTGATATGGAATTTCAACAACGCGTGGATGAAATTGTCCGCGATGAACTGAAAAACACTATTCAAAAGTTCCCATATCAAAATCAGCATTTGGAAGATGCGATCGCAGTCGCTATGAATCCCCAAACAGGCGAGATTTTAGCAATATCTGGTCAGCATTATAATCGTTCTAAAAACAAATTTGAAGATGCCGCCTTTAAAGCACTGTATGATGCACACCTTCCAGGCTCTTCAATAAAAGGAGCTACGGTTTTAGCAGGATACCAATCGGGTGTTATTTCACCGTATCAATCTTTTACAGATCGACCAATTAAAATAGCAGAAACACCTATAAAAGCATCCTATCGACGATTAGGACCAGTTAATGATTTAAGTGCATTAAAACTGTCGTCAAACGTTTATATGTACTATATCGCACTACGAATGGGAGGAGAATATCGTAATCCATTCCCAGACAACGGGCGGCCGACATTTAACAGTGATGCGTTCGCTGAAATGAGAAGTTATTTTCATCAATTTGGACTCGGTGTTAAAACAGGTATAGATTTTCCTTATGAGGCAACCGGAGTACGCGGAACTTTATACAAGCCAGGTTTATTAATGGACTATGCGATTGGGCAGTATGATACGTTTACAACCTTACAGCTCGCTCAATATGTATCGACAATAGCGAACGATGGCTATCGTGTTAAACCGTATTTTGTAAAGGAAATTAGAGAGCCGGCAATTGAAGATGGCGAGCTCGGTCCATTATATAAAAGCACTAATCCGCAAGTACTGAACCGTATACAAATGGAAGATAGTGAAATTAAGCGAGTACAAGAAGGCTTCCGCAAAGTATTTCGAGAATCTGGGGGAACGGGTGCAAGGTATTGGGCAGGTAAAGCTTATAACGCTGTAGGGAAAACTGGTACAGCCGAAAACGCAATATATAAAGATAGAAAAAAATTGGCGGATACTGAAAATCTAGCGCTTGTTGGATATGCGCCGATGGAAAATCCTGAAATTGCCTTTGCAATTATGGTACCACATACAGGAGCAGTAAAAGGACAATACCCTGCAAACCATAAAATAGGCACACGTTTAATGGATGCATATTTTGATCTGAAAAAGGAAAGAACAACAAATAATTAAGCTCCTAAATTAAATAATATGTACCGCTCAAAAAGAGATGGTCCCAATCATTATTTAGCATAAATGATATTGGGCCATTTTTGTTTTATAAAAGATGCCATTTACGGTAGTTTAAGAAGAAAATTTACGAATTCTTTACATTGAATTCACAAGTGCTATATAAAGAAGATGTATTGTAGAAGAAGATGTCATGAGTACATAAGGAGGTTGTATGAATATTAGAGGAAATTTTCATAGTGAATTGCAACTGTTGAAAACTAAAATTATTACGCTAGCTGAGATGACGGAGGAAGCCTTTATTCTTTCTATTGATGCTTTACATAACCAAGACGTGCAAATGGCGAAGCGTATCATCGTAAAGGATAAAGAAATAGATCGATGTGAAAATGAAATAAATAACCAAGCAGTATTAATGTTAGCAAAACAACAGCCTGTTGCTACGGATTTAAGAATGCTTATTAGTGCTATTAAAATTACGAACGATTTAGAACGCATGGGCGATAACGCTAAAAACATTGCAAAATCAACTGTACACCTAGGTGACAATCATAATTTAATTATCCATTATGCAATAAAAGAAATGCGCGATGTTGCTCTAAATATGCTGAAGGTTGTTGTGGAAGCATTTAGAGAAGAAGATATTGCAATACTTAAAAGCTTGGCTATTATGGATGATGAGATTGATCAAGCATACGGTAAACTAATTAAAGAAATGCTGAAGGAACGAGCTGTAAATATGGATAAAAATCAATATATTTTACAAATGACATTTAATGCTAGATATATTGAGCGGTTTGCCGATCATATTACAAACATTGGAGAAAGCATTGTGTTTTTAGTAAAAGGTGAGGCGTATCAGTTGAACTAATATAAAGAGCACAAATTGGACGTGCGAAAAATTTTAGATTCGCACGTCCTTCTTCTATTTTTACTTAGTAATCATGGTTGCAATTTCCGCAATGCTCATATCACTCGTTAGTTGATGTTCACCTATTTGTATGAGTGTACTTATATCATGCTCTTCCAAATAGTTATCTAGCTTGGAGGCATCCTCAACTATCTTATTGCTCTCCAGTAATTTACTAACTGTTGTTGGCATCATATTTGGTTCGATTTTAAGCGTATACGTAAGAGGTGCTTTAACTTCAGGCTGAGTTTGTTGCGCTTCTGAATTCTCCGATGTGTCTACGAGATCTTCGGATGGTTCTGTATTTTTTTCTTCGTCTTTTAACAAGGATAATGTTATGTATTCTTCTTCTGTAACTATTCGATTTCCTGTATCTTCAACCATATCCGTTAATTCCTCTAACGAATACGTACGTTCCGCTTTATTACTTTCTTGAAAAAAGTAAAATAGTAATAAAATAGTACTTGCAGTGAATAAACCGATAGAAAAGGCCCGAATTGCTTGCTTCATATTTCTCTCCCCATAAACTATAAAGTATTTTTTAATATTGCTTGAACATCATGACTGCTTAGCTCTATTTGTTGAGAAATGTCCTCTACAGAATACCCTTGCTGATGTAAATGGTGCACTTTTTGAATCATTAATGGTTTGTTTTCAGTAGCTGGGGAAATAGAATTAGCAGAAACGCTTTCCGTTAATAACTCTTCTTCTAGAATTTTAATTTTTTTCTTCATTTGGTATGTATCTTGCATTGTAGATATTGAAAACTGCTCCAATTGAGTTTCGAGTTGATCGAACTTATCGGACATAAAAAAAGAATAAGCGAATAAAACGATTGCTACAGCAATTAATGTAATTAATACAAAGATCATTTTTCTTTTCCTCCATTTCTTCTACATTATACTACATTATATGATAAGAAAAAACAGATAAAAAAAGGAAGGAGTTCTTGAACGTTTTGTTGATTTCTGCTATTATAATGAAGTCAGAGATGTCCTTAATTG
>NZ_JBPYCS010000036.1:0-7629 GCF_051846935.1 Virgibacillus sp. W0430 | reverse complement strand
AGGAAATCAAAATGGTGGGAAACTGAAAATAACTATATAAAAGAAGTTGTTACAATACGATTAAACAAGTTAATTAATAGTAGGAAGGAGTTTATTGTACTCCTTGATACTTTTAAAAGCTTAATGGCCTCAATTTCTAATCATACTACTATTAAAAATAAATCTGATGTATTAGATGACTTAATAAAATTCGATAAACTCTATAATAATTTATTGGAGAATAATTATTATAATGATTTTTTATCTTTCTTTATTCGAATACACGTACAGTACTTAGCAAATGAGCTTCAGCGATTAAATGAGGAAAACGATGTATTAAAAAAAGGAAAGGAAATAGTTCCGATATTTACAAGCTTTATGAAACACTGTCAGCAAGGCGATATAGAACTGGAAAATGTTATGAGCCGAATATATGAGAATGAATTATTAGCGAAAGGGAAAAAATAGTATGGTAAAAGTTTTAGTAACAGGTGCCGATGGTTTCATAGGTTCACATTTAACAGAAGAATTAGTTAGACAAGGCTACGAAGTTAAAGCATTTATTTATTATAATTCATTTAATTCATGGGGCTGGTTAGACACAACTCCAGAAGATATAAAGCAATCGATTGAAGTGTTCAGTGGCGATATTAGGGATCCACATGGCGTAAAAGAAGCGATGAAAGATTGTGATGTCGTTTTACATTTAGCAGCTTTAATTGCTATTCCATACTCTTACCATTCACCTGACACTTATGTAGATACGAATATAAAAGGGACATTAAATGTTCTACAGGCTGCAAATGAGCTCGGAATTAGAAAAGTAGTCCATACATCTACAAGTGAAGTTTATGGAACTGCCCAATACGTACCAATAGATGAAAATCATCCTATACAAGGTCAGTCTCCTTACTCAGCTACAAAAATTGCAGCAGATGAATTGGCAATGTCTTTTTATCGGTCTTTTGAAACACCTGTAGGTATCATTAGACCATTTAACACGTATGGACCAAGACAGTCTGCAAGAGCGGTAATACCTACGATAATTACTCAAATAGCATCGGGTAAGGAAAAGATTGAATTAGGTTCATTATCTCCAACGAGAGACTTTAACTATATAAAAGATACCGTAAATGGATTTATATCGTTTATGGAGAGTAATAAATCTATTGGGGAAACTATTAACATTGGCAGTAATTATGAAGTATCGATTGGTGAAACGGTACAATTAATTTCTAATGTACTTAACAAAAAAGTTGAGATTGTCACCTCTGAGCAACGTACTCGACCTGAGAAAAGTGAAGTGGAGCGACTTTGGGCAGATAATAAAAAGGCAAAAAATGTACTGGGTTGGAAACCGTCTTTTGGTGGAAAAGAAGGATTTAAAAGAGGCTTAAAGGAAACTGCAGAATGGTTTCTTGATGAAAATAATTTATCAAATTATAAGGCAGATGTATATAACATATGAGTGCCAATATATGGAGAGAACTAGCAAGAGAAATTCATAGCTTACAACCGGGTAAAACTGTTTTACCGCTACATGAACCACTATTTGAAGGAAATGAAAAAACTTATGTGTTCGATTGTATAGAAGCAGGCTGGGTTTCTTCAGTCGGAAAATATGTTGATCGATTTGAAAATATGTTGGCAGAATATACAGGGGTTAGGCGTGCAATTGCTGTGATGAATGGCACTGCCGCACTTCATATTGCATTGAAATTAGTTGGTGTGCAGCCAGGTGATGAGGTTCTTATTCCGTCCTTAACATTTGTCGCTACTGGGAATGCTGTAACGTACTGTGGAGCCAAGCCTCATTTTATAGATGTATCTAAGGCAACGCTCGGTGTTGATCCTTATAAATTAGATGATTACTTAAAGGAAACAGCTATTATTAAAAACAATGTATGCATTAATAAAAAGACGGGCAATATTATTCGTGCAGTAGTCCCAATGCATACTTTTGGTCATCCGGTGGATCTTGACCCATTACTAGAAGTATGTGATCGTTTTAGAATTATTATGGTGGAGGACGCAGCAGAATCTTTAGGATCTTTATATAAAGGAGTACATACAGGTAATTTTGGAAAAACTGCTGCTCTCAGTTTTAATGGTAATAAAATTATTACAACTGGTGGCGGAGGTGCAATATTAACAAATGATGAAGGCTTAGCCAATTACGCTAAGCACTTAACAACGACAGCCAAAGTCCCGCATAGCTGGCAGTATGTACATGATGAGATCGGTTATAATTATCGTATGCCAAATATTAATGCTGCATTAGGTTGTGCACAGCTGGAAAGTATAGAAGGCTATCTATGTAAAAAACGTTCGCTTAATGATAAATACCATCAAATTTTATCAAAATATGACGGTATAACTTTGTTTAAGGAAAATAGCAACTCAAAAAGTAACTTTTGGTTACAAACAATAATCTTGGAACCAAGTCAATACAGTGTTGAAACTGCGCTAAAAACATTGATTGAAAACAAAATTATTGCAAGGCCTATTTGGAAACCACTCCACTTATTAAAACCGTTTGTTGATTTTGAGCGATCAGATTTATCAATTACTGAGCAACTACAAGATCAAGTAATTAATCTTCCAAGTAGTCCATATTTAGGGGAATGTAATGATGGTAAAAAGACGTAAAATTTGTGTAGTGACTGGAACACGTGCAGAGTATGGTTTACTCTATTGGTTAATGAAAGAAATTGAAGATGATCCTGAATTAGAATTACAATTGATTGTAACTGGGATGCATTTGTCACCGGAGTTTGGATTAACGTATAAAGAAATTGAAAAAGACGGATTTGTAATTAATGAAAAAGTGGAGATGTTGCTTTCTAGTGATACGCCTGTTGGTGTAGCTAAGTCCATTGGTCTAGGAACAATTGGGATGGCGGACACTTTAAATAGGTTAAATCCCGATATACTAGTATTACTTGGAGATCGATATGAAATATTAGCTGCAGCACAAGCCGCAATGGTTTTGAGTATTCATATTGCGCATATTCATGGGGGAGAAGTTACACATGGAGCCTATGACGATTCGATTCGACACGCAATTACAAAAATGAGCTCATTTCATTTTGTAACAACTAACCATCATCGTGAAAGAGTAATCAGACTAGGAGAACATTATAGTAGAGTACACAACGTAGGGGCTTTAGGTGTGGAAACCATTAAAAAAATGAAGTTTTATGAGTTACAAGTTATAGAACAAAAAGTTGGTATTTCTTGTGCTGGCCCCTTGTTTCTAATCACACAACATCCCACGACTTTGGCAAATGATCCTATTGAGGGAACTAAGGAACTACTCAAAGTACTCGAACATTTCAATGATACTGCACTAATTTTCACAAAAGCAAATGCTGACAATGAAGGCAGACGAATAAATAAACTTATTCAAGAATTTGTAGAATCTAATCCACAAAATAGTAGATTATTCGATTCATTAGGACAACAATTGTATTTAAGTGTCCTTAAGAGAGCTGATGTAGTAATAGGAAATTCCTCTAGTGGTCTACTAGAAGCAGCTTATGTTAATACACCTACAGTTAATATTGGAGATCGGCAAAAAGGAAGAGCGAGGCCTAAGTCTGTAATTAATTGTATTGCAGAAGAAGAAGAAATTTATAAAGCAATACAAAAGGCATTAAGATTTAAGTTTGAGAAAAATATTAACTATAGAATTTTTGGTGAAGGAAATACTGCCTCTAAAATTAAGCACATATTGAAAAAATCTAATATTGATTCAACAATTAAAGCCTTTTATGATGGAGAGATAATATGAAAAAAGTTTTCATTATCGCTGAAGCGGGCGTTAATCATAATGGTTCGCTAAAATTAGCTTATAAGCTGGTCGATGCTGCAGTTGAGGCACAAGCGGATGCGATTAAGTTTCAAACGTTCAAAACGGAGAAGCTTGTCACCAAAACAGCTAAACAAGCGGATTATCAAAAGAAAAACATAGGTGAAGTTTCTTCGCAGTTTGATATGCTAAAAAAGCTGGAATTAAGCTATCATGATTTTAAACAATTAAAACAGTATTGCGATGAAAAAGACATCATATTTTTATCTACACCTTTCGATCTCGAAAGTGTGTATTTTTTAATTCATGAGTTAGAGTTACCCGTAATGAAAGTACCTTCAGGAGAAATCACAAATGCTCCATATTTGTATGAAATTGCTAAACAAGGGATAAGGGTTATCCTATCCACGGGAATGGCTACTATGGAAGAAATTCATTTAGCACTTGCGTTTTTAGCATATGGATATTCCGGTAATAGTTCTATTTCGTTAAAAGAAGCAAAATCTTTTTATGAAACGAAGGAAGCCAAGACATTGCTTAGAAATAAAGTGAGCATTCTTCATTGCACTACGGAGTACCCTACACCGGTTGAAGATGTTAATCTTAATGTAGTGGATGGAATGAAAAAGGAATTCAATCTTCCTATTGGGTTATCGGATCATTCAGAAGGGATTTTAATACCAATTGCAGCAGTTGCAAAAGGAGTTTCCATAATAGAAAAGCATTTTACGTTAGATAAAACGTTACCTGGACCGGATCATGTAGCGTCTCTAGAACCAGCCCAATTAAAAGAAATGGTACAATCAATTCGAGTTATTGAAAGTTCTTTAGGAGAAGAAAAGAAAAAGCCCCTGAAACGTGAATTAAAAAACAAAGAGGTTGCTAGGAAAAGTTTAGTAGCTGCTAAATCAATTAAAGCGGGAGATATGTTTACAAAAGAAAACCTAACGATTAAACGGCCTGGAACAGGGATTGCTCCTTATCATTATTGGAATTATCTGGGGGAAAAATCAGATAAAGACTACGAGGAAGATGAGGTTATCAATGATTAATAAATTTAAAATAGGTTATTTTGCAGATGGTATATGGGCGCATAGAGCTTTGGAATTGTTATTAGATGACAAGCGTTTACAAATCTGTTTTATTTGTGTCCGATATGATTCTGAAGACATTATATTAAAAGACTATGCACAGAGACATAAAATTGATTACTTAAAGCATGAGGATATAAATTCAAACGATTTTCTTGCACTAGTTGAAAAATATAATTGTGATTTGTTTGTATCTATGTCATTTAACCAAATTATGAAAAGAGATATCATTAATATGCCTCCATATAAAACAATAAATTGTCACGCAGGAAAACTCCCCTTTTATAGAGGTAGAAATGTACTAAATTGGGTTCTTATAAATGGGGAAAGTGAGTTTGGGATAACTGTTCATTTTATCGATGAAGGTATAGATACTGGTGATATCATTCTCCAAAAAACGTATCCAATTAAGGAAACAGATGACTATCGATCGTTATTAAATCTAGCTTATACAGAATGTGGAAAGTTATTGTATGATGCAATTAATCTCATACAAAATGAAAATGTAACAGTAACTAAACAAAAGGACATTCACCCCGTTGGGTTTTATTGTGGTAAGCGAAAAGTAGGAGATGAAATTATAGATTGGAATCAAAGTAGTGAAGATCTGTTTAATTTTATTAGAGCCATATGTTATCCTGGTCCAAAGTCGAGGAGTTTGCTTAGAGATAAAGAAATAAAAATTAATAAATCAAGAATAATACCAAATGCTATCGAGTATAAAGGAATTCCTGGACAAGTAATTGGCAAGACAAATAATGGGTTTATAATAAAAACAAAAGATACATTTCTCGAAATAATAGATTATGAATATGATGGACAAATTAGAATTGGTGATAGATTGATAAAATATAATACAAATAACTTATCTTAGAATATGTGGAAACGTGTTTAAGGAAGTGTAGACAATGAATAAATGGACAAAAATACTTATACCACCTTCGACAACTATTTTAGAAACGATGGAAATCATAGATAACTCTTCTTTACAATTTGCTGTAGTAGTCGACAAAGATAATAGATTAATGGGAACCATTACAGATGGCGATATTCGTCGAGGCATTTTAAAAGGTTTTTCATTGGAAACTACTGTTGAAAAAGTAATGAATGACTCTCCTGTTTACGAATGTGAAGGTAAAGATCAATTTTACTATAAGGAAATTTTAGAACAAAATAAGTTGAAGCAATTACCGATTGTAAATGAACAGATGCAAATACTTAATATTGTTTTTTCAAATGAGATAAAGACGTTACCTAATAAAGAAAATGTTGTTGTCATTATGGCTGGAGGATTAGGGACAAGGCTACAGCCTTTAACAAATGATACTCCGAAACCAATGTTAAATATTGGAGATAAACCAATTTTAGAAACAATCATAGAAAGCTTTAAAAGCTATGGGTTTTCAAACTTTATCTTATCCGTAAATTATAAAAAAGAGCAGATAAAGAACTATTTTAAAGACGGTCGCTTATTAGGAGTAACGATTTCTTATATTGATGAAGAGAAAAGACTCGGAACCGCAGGCGCTCTTTCTTTATTACCCGTTAAGCCTAAAAAACCTTTTTTTGTGATGAATGGAGACCTGCTTACAAAAATAAATTATGAACAATTGCTCGATTTTCATGTGAATTCTAAATCATCAGCAACAATGTGTGTAAGAGAGCATGAATATCAGATTCCATATGGCGTAATCGAAACAAAAAATCATCGTCTTGTATCAATTAAAGAAAAACCTTTGCATCGTAGCTTCGTTAATGCGGGAGTTTATGTTTTGAACCCTGAAGCTCTGCGATATGTTCCTACGAATACTTTTTTTGATATGCCTGAGCTCTTTAACAAACTTATGGATAAAAGGAAAGAAATATCTGCATTTCCTCTTAGGGAGTATTGGATGGATATTGGTAGAATGGATGATTATGAGAAAGCTAATGGAGAATTCTCCGAGGTGTTTTCATGATCAATAACAAAACAATTCTAGCTATTATACCTGCTAGAGGTGGTTCAAAAGGAGTTCCACGTAAAAATATAAAAAAACTCGCAGGGAAGCCATTAATTGCTTGGACGATTGAAGAAGCGAAAAAATCAAAATATATTGATCGACTAATAGTATCCTCAGAAGATAAAGAAATTATTAATGTGGCAAAGCAATATAGGTGTGAAGTTCCATTTGTTCGCCCAAAGGAATTAGCATTAGATGACACTCCCGGAATAGATCCGATCTTACATGCATTGGAACAATTCCCTTCTTATGATTACATTGTTTTATTACAGCCAACTTCCCCTCTAAGAACGGTTAATGATATTGATAATGCTATAGAAACAGCAATTGAAAATAATGGTATAGCTGTAGTTTCAGTCACTGTATCTGAAAACACTCCTTATTGGATGTTCAAGCTTGATAAAAATAATAAAATGAAATCTTTTTTAGAAAATAA
Source organism: Virgibacillus sp. W0430 (assembly GCF_051846935.1). NCBI lineage: Bacteria > Bacillati > Bacillota > Bacilli > Caryophanales > Bacillaceae > Virgibacillus > Virgibacillus sp. W0430. Next base: position 312 of record NZ_JBPYCS010000036.1, on the reverse strand, counting down.
CAAGTTACCCATTCGCAGACAGGATCTATCCAAAGCTTATATGCTTAACGGAGCTATATATGTTTCAGGTACAGAAAAACTAATCCAGCAAAGAGCATTTATTCAATCAGAAACAATCGCTTATATTATGCCCAAAGAAAGGTCATATGATATTGATAGTGAACTGGACTTTAAAATGTGTGAATTGCTGCTAAGTGAAAAATAAATAGATCAAATATAGAGCTATCAGAATAGATTAATCATCATACCCCTTATTCAATACAATGGCTTTCTGAACAAATTTAGGACACTTACTTTTGCTGCCTATGTATC
>NZ_JBPYCS010000035.1:0-14872 GCF_051846935.1 Virgibacillus sp. W0430 | reverse complement strand
AAAAATAGCGTAAGTGCTTAGGTACTATAGAAGGTATGAAATTATATTATTTTAAGAAAGGAACATCTATAATTGTTGATGTTCCTTGTTTGTTCTATGAATTTCTATACAACAGGTCTCGATTTTGCCGTCGACGTTCATCTGATTTTTGTGCAAAAATAAATAAACTCAATAGACTCCTAGATTATGATACACTAAAAGCATGGTTAAATATGCGTTCTACTCTTTTTTATGGATGTGTGTAAATGAAGAAACGGCATTTATTAATTTATGTATTATTAGGTCTTGTCTTTATAGGAACTGTTTATTTTGCAATCGTTAATTATAAAAGTACTAAAAATTTCGTATTGCAATCTGTAGAGCGAGAGACGGATGAATTACTAAATGGTTTTGTTGCGGAAGTGGAACGCTTTTCGTTGGAACGTACGTTAGATATAAAATTATTAGCGAACCATATTCCTTATATGATAGAAAAGGATGAAGATATTACACAATTTTTGTCTATACAAACTGAAAGTATTCCTTATTTTGTAGGACTTAGCTTTATCACTCCTGAGGGGATTATAAAATCACTTGATGGTGATCATTTTAAAGTGCAACAACGAGACTATTTTGAAAAAGCATTAAATGGTGAGCTTGTATTTAGTGATGTATTCTCATTAAACGAAGATGCGTCGCAACAGGTAACTGCCATATTTGCGCCAGTTGAGAATGGTAATGGAGAAACAATTGGTGTACTTTCGGGTGTCGTAAATTTAAGCGATATTGTAAGTGAACTCGTTGAGGCATCAAATTTGCCTGGAACTGTTTTTTTACTTAAAGATAAAGATGTATTATTCAATTCGAATGAAGCATCATTTGAAGGAACGATACCACATAGTGAACAGCTGTTAAAAAGAATGGATACGCAACAAGCGGGAAGTTGGGCAGATACAGAAAACGATTTTCGCTTTATAAAATACAAGACGACGTTTAATGATTGGGTCGTTGTAGTTGATTCGAGCTCAAATGATGCAACGGACGAAATATTTTGGTCCCTCTCGTTCAATTTGTTATTGGTAATTGGTGCACTGCTTATTATTTTTGTTGTTTTTTTCTATTTAATACGAGTCCAGCGAAGAGAAAAGCTGCAGGCTGAACAAGATTTGCTAACAGGACTTGGGAATCGTGTACGACTCGAATCTAATATAGAAAAGAAAAAAGACCAAGCTCCAGAAGCAAGTGTTACCTTTTATTTAATCAAATTAGATCGTTTTTTAGAGGTGACAGAGCGTCTCGGTTACGATGTTAGCGACCAGCTACTGTATGAAGTGAGTAATCGATTAAGAGGTATACAAAAGAAAATCAATGTCTATCGTGTGGGTGATGAGGAATTTGTTATCACTACAGAGGATGAATCGTTCCATAAACAATGTGAAATGGCCGCTGAAATAGTTCGGAAAATGGAAGAGCCTATTCCTATTGGGCGGAGTACTCTCTTGAATATAACGGCTAGTGTCGGAGTTCGGACTGCTGAAATTAAAGAAGGTAAAAACATTATTATGCAAGATGTATTGTTTGCTTGTCATGAGGCAATAAAGTGTGGAGGGAACCAATTTGTCTATTTCACCGAACAACTAGCAGATAAGAGTGAACAACAACGCCAGTTAACGAATAATTTAGCAAACGCGCTTGAAAATGAAGAGTTTTATCTCGTTTATCAGCCGATCTATAGCATTTCTGAAAATCGCATTGTTAGCTTTGAAGCATTGATGCGATGGAAGTCACCTGTTTTAGGTGAGATACGTCCTGCTCAATTTATTCCGTTATTAGAAGAAAACGAAAAAATTGTTGATGCTGGACGCTGGCTGATGAAAGAAGTGGCAAAGCAAGTAGTTCGCTGGGAACAAGCTGGTTATCATGATTTTTCAGTGACGTTAAATGTTTCAACAAAACAGTTGAAATACGATGGTTTTTTAGCGGATGTGCAACAGATTATTAAAGAAACAGGAGTTACTCCGACAAAACTTGTATTTGAAGTAACCGAATCGATCGTCGTACACGATACTAGTAGCGCTATTAATATATTGGAAAGATTAAATGAACTAGGTATCAAGACAGCGATTGATGATTTTGGTACAGGATATTCCTCTTTATCTTTACTGAAGACATTGCCATTTCAATATATGAAATTAGATCGAGCTTTTGTTATGGAGGTAGTCAGTGATGAAGGAAAATCAGAAGCAATATTACGCGGATTAATCGAAATAGCGAATAGTCTCAAGCTAACGACCATTAGTGAAGGTATTGAAACATTTGAACAGTTTGAAATACTGGAAAAGCTTGGTGCACATCGAATTCAAGGATATTATTTCAGCAAGCCAGTTATGCCTGAGAAAGCAGTTGAATTCTTAAACTGTACTACGTTTAGTCGGTAATCCGACATGGATACTACAACTCTTTATCTCACGGTGTATACAAAAATATTTTCTAACAAATTATAAGCAAACCGTTTTAACAAACTGTCGGATTATCTCGAGTAAAACAGAACACGTATAATAAATCTCTTGGGGATTTGCATGGATAAATTCTACGTAGAGAGATTGAACAGATATTCATAGCCTTCCATAAATGAGTATCTGTTCCTCTCTTTATGGAGACGAATACATCGTGCGTAAACGCCTCCAGTAAAAAGGATACCGTTATTTACATTACGATCCATAATTTCCGGTAGGATAATAAACGAATGTATTTAAAATAGTTGCCAACATTGCCTGTGTTTTTCCAATATATTACTTCCGATCGCCACCGAACAGGTCAAACAAACCTCCAGCGACACTTCCTTCACCTTTGGATCCTCCCTTTTCAGGAGCTGCTGCAAATACTCTGCTGGCAAGCCTGCTGAACGGTAACGACTGAACCCAAACTGTACCAGGTCCACGTAATGTTGCAAAGAATAATCCTTCGCCGCCGAATAGTGCTGTTTTAACGCCTCCGACAAATTCGATATTGTAGTCGACTTCTCCGGTCATTGCAACTAGACAACCGGTATCGACACGGAGAGCATCTCCTGCTTGCAATTCTTTTTTATGTATTGTTCCGCCGGCGTGAACAAATGCCATCCCGTCTCCTTCAAGTTTTTGCATAATAAAGCCTTCGCCACCGAAGAAGCCTGCGCCTACTTTTCGTTGAAACTCTACTCCAATAGAAACGCCCTTTGCGGCTGCTAAAAAAGCATCCTTTTGACATATTAATTTTCCGTCTAATTTGCTTAAATCCATTGGTATAATTTTTCCCGGATATGGAGAAGCGAAGGAAACATGTTTTTTTTCTATCCCTGTATTCGTAAAAGTAGTCATGAATAAGCTTTCGCCTGTAACAACTCGCTTCCCTGCACCAATTAGCTTTCCCATAAACCCGCCTTGAGCTCCAGATCCGTCGCCAAAAATGGTTTCCATTCGTACTTGATCATCCATCATCATTAAACTACCAGCTTCAGCAATTACTGTTTCTTCTGGATCCAGCTCCACTTCGACAAATTGCATATCATCTCCATATAGCTTGTAATCAATTTCATGGTTGTTCAATTTGTACACCTCATTTTTTAAATAATTTAAATTATTAAATTCTATTATATACTTGTTTATTGTGTTGGGGGGAGTTTTTTTAAAAAAATCCAGAGACGATCTTTTTTTATTCACGATCGGCTCTAGATTTTTCAAGAAGAACTCCTTATAAATAGTTCGGCTTAGTTCAGTAAGCCCGACCAAATCAGCTATTCAAAGATTTCATCAAACACTTTCTTTAGACGAGTCTATTGTTGGAAATATAAAAACATTTACCCAGTATGTCTTGCGAGCTTTTTATTTTCATTGTTTTTTATAGTTAGTTGATCGACTAATTTACTAAAGGATAAATATGAAAACTGGAATAATGGACTTTGGATAAAGGTGAAAATAAAAGTAATAACAAAAACAGGCCCACCAAGCAGTAACCCAAAGATTAATACACTGCTCTCCGTCATTATACGGACTTTGCCGATGGATATGCCTGATTTGTCAGAGATGGACAACATAAATCCGTCTCTTGGACCAGCTCCTAGATGGGCAGCATTATAGACGCCTCCACCAAATCCCATTAATACGATACCTAACAAAATTGTAAAAACATCTGGCCATGCATACGTTGTCGGTGGGAGGAAATCAAGCCACAAATAGAAATCGACGAAGGCACCAACTGCAAACGCATTTACAAACGTACCTGCTTTTATATAACTTTTGTCTAAAATAAAAGAAACGCATATTAAAAGTACACTGATGGCGATCGTCCAAGTTCCGATTGAGAAGCCGAGCTTTTCATACAAACCAACATTTAATACGTCCCAAGGAGCAAGTCCGAGGTGTTGGACTTTAATTGTAACGGATATCCCGTAACTAAATATAAGTAGGCCGACCATATACAGGCCGCAACGAAAGTAAAACATGTATCCTCCTTCTTTCAATAAAACATTTTCATTCATACCTCCACCTAACATTTTACTATTAATTAAGTAGTTATTACAAATTGACCAGGTATCCTTTGTACGAATCGTCAACCGTTAGCAGTTAAAATTAATTTGTCATACGTGAAAATAAAAATCATAACGTATATAAAACTAGTAATTAGTAAGAAGGAGGTATGAACAGTTGAATCAATAACGAAAGCGGAAAGATTATTGATCAATCTATCAGGCAGAAAATTAGGATAATTTTGACAATGACTTGAAATTTGCAAAATTTTACAGTACTATAAATAAAAGCTTTTAAACAAGAACACGCATGCGTAATCTTTCTTCACATCACAGTTTTCCTACATAATTTGAAGCGCTCTCTAATGGAGAAGAAAATTTATATAGGGGGAAAAAAGATGATAAAGAAAAAAAGATTTATAGCTTTATTTTCTGTACTAGCTGGTATTGCTCTAGTTTTAGCTGCGTGTGGTGGTGGCGGAAATGCGAAGATCGCCATTGGACCACCTGCAAGTGCAACAAGCACACTTTCTAAAATTATTCTATCGGCTTATGGTGTAGAAGAGGGGGATTTTGAGGAGTTTCAGGAAGGCTTCGGGGATGCAGCAGATGGCGTTCAAGATGGAAACATTGATATTTCTGTAGGGGTGTTAGGATTGCCAGCAGGAAGTATTGAAAGCTTGCAGGCCTCCACTGGGGACGTCGTTATGCTAGGTATATCTGATGATGTGATCGATCAAATTGAGGAAGAGAGCGGATATGAACGATTTACGATTCCTCAAGATACGTATGACTTTCTCGATTCAGATGTACAAACCGTTGCAGCTTACGCAATTTTAATGGGGAATACAGATACGATTGACGAAGAATTAGGATATGAGCTAGCCAAGCTGATGGCAGAAAACTCTGGAGAAATCACACACGCGCAAGCAGCGCATATGACATTAGAAAATGCGCTTAACGGGGCAAAAGGGTTACCAATTCATCCGGGAGCAGCACGTTATTACGAGGAGCAAGGACTGGAATTCGATAACCCAATTGCAGATGTTTCAGCAGATGCGGGAAGTAGGAAGTCCGAGTTTATTTTAGGTACAGGAAGTCAAGGTGGAACGTATTATCCATTAGGTGGAGAAATGGCAACGCTGTGGAATAATCACTTAGATGCAAATTTCACGAACATGGAGACAGGGGCTTCTGTAGAAAATATGGCAACAATTGGAGAAGGGAATATGGATCTTGGAATGTCGGTACACGTACCTGCATTGAACGCGGTAAATGGAGAAAGTGATTTTGAAGGAAACGCGGTAGAAAACGCTGCATTTATCGGGCACATTTATCCAGAAGTGACGCAAATAATAACACGTGAATCAACGGGAATTGAAAGTCTTGATAGCTTGAAGTAAGCAATTCAGTTTAGATGACGTGTAGAAGGTAGGAAGCTATTTATGTAAATAAAATAAATTAAAAGGAAGGAAAAGGGCTTGTTTGCTTATAAACACTCTTTTCCTTTTATTCTAAATTATGGTGGTGGTGAAATGAGTGAAAAGGAAACACAAGCGAAAGCTGCGCAGACAGATGCGCAACGGATGCTTGAAAAGTATGATAAAGAAAGTCAGTTTCGCATACATATTGGGAAGTGGGCGTGGGTTGTTACTTTTATCGGTGTTTCCTTAACGATTTTTCATTTATATGCGGGGTACTTTGGCACGTTGCCATCCCAAAAGCAAGGTGCAATCCACCTAGGTACTGCGCTTGGTATTATATTTCTTCTTTATCCAATTAAAAGCGGCATGCAAAAGAAACAAAAAACGGTTCCGTGGTATGATGTCGTACTCGCTTTTTCTGCGATGTATGTAACCTATCATAAGATTATTTTTTTCGATTCTATTCTTCAAAGTCGAATATCAGGGTACAGTACAATCGATACGATTATTTCTATTTTAGGTATTCTATTATTGCTGGAAGCGACACGGCGAACTGTCGGGATACCAATTGTAATTGTTGCAAGTGTCATGATAGCTTATGCTCTTTTTGGTAAATATGTTCCTACACAAGTATTGTCTCATCCAGGATTTACATTTGACCGGATTGCTACAAATCTCTGGTTTCAAGAAAGTGGAGTGTTTGGAACACCAATTCAAATTTCCTCAAAGTTTATATTTCTCTTTTTATTTTTTGGGGTCGTCCTCGTTCATACGAAAATTGGGAAGTTTTTTAATGACCTCGCCTTTGCGGTGACTGGACGCTATACCGGAGGGACCGCAAAAGCGGCAGTTGCAGCAAGCTCATTGCAAGGAATGGTTTCTGGTAGCTCCGTTGGAAACACGGTAGCCTCAGGATCGTTTACGATTCCAATGATGAAAAAAGCTGGCTTCAAGCCTGAATTTGCTGCAGGAACAGAAGCATCGGCTTCTACTGGTGGACAAATTATGCCTCCAATAATGGGTGCTGCTGCTTTTATTATGATGGAATATTTAGGTGTTGATTACGGAACGATTATGCTTGCGGCGGCAATTCCAGCTGCTTTGTATTTCTCGGGTATATTTATTGGTACACACTTTGAGGCAAAACGGTTAGGGATTCATGGGCTGCCTAAGTCAGAGCTTCCAGTTCTAAAAGATATTATGTTGCGATATGGATATATGCTTATCCCGCTTGTCGTCATTATTGGAACGGTTATGATCGGCTTTACACCACAACGAGCCGCGATATATGGAATTCTTTCGGCATTTCTCGTTAGTTTAGTGCGAAAAGAAACTCGCTTATCATTGCGTAAAACGATTGATGTATTGGAGCAGGGAGCACGTGTTGCTTTGCCAGTAATTGCAGCGGTTGCTACAGCAGGGATCATTGCTGGAGTTGTTAGTATTACTGGACTTGGGGCGAAGTTCGCAGCCGGAATTATAGCATTGTCGAATGAAATACTCATATTAGCGCTCATTTTTACTATGATTTCTTGTATTATTTTGGGAATGGGACTGCCGACAACAGCTAACTATGTTGTTACAGCAACGATTGCCGCTCCAGCATTAATTAATGGATTTGATCTTGCACCGATTGCAGTTCATATGTTCGTATTTTATTTTGGTATTGTAGCAGATATTACCCCACCTGTTTGTCTTGCTGCATATGCTGGTGCTGGAATAGCGAGGGCAAACCCCTTTAAAAGTGGGGTTACAGCAGTGAAACTGGCGATTGCTGCGTTTATTATTCCGTATATATTTATATACAACCCGATTTTAGTATTAGTTGATGTAACACCGGTTAACTTAGTCATATCTTTAACTACGGCTGTTCTAGGAATGGTCGGAGTGAGCAGTGCGATGATCGGCTTCTTTATAGCGGATTCCAAGTGGTGGGAAAGAATTGTATTACTTGGCGCAGGTTTAGCTTTAATTTTACCTGGTCTAGTTAGCAATGGTTTTGGCATCGTTTTGCTTGCTGCCATTTGGTATGTTCAAAAGCGTCGGAAGGATAATGAAGGCGGAATGGATGCTTTGTCTGCCCCGTCTGCACACGTGTAATAAAGGGAAGCATGGCATTTCAGTTAATCATGCCAATTTATATAGCCAAGATGCGATTAGATGTAGTTAAATGTACCGCTTCAGTGTAACGTATGGGAACCAGTAGCTTGCTATTGTTTTTGTCGGCAACTGGGTTCCTTTTTTGTTTGCAACGTTTTAGAAGATAGGACACCTGTTATTCGCCTCCAGTTTCGCCCCTCAAAGCTTCAGCATTTCACTACTTACATTTCCTAATCAAGTAGTGGGATTATTCCCTGGGAAATACCGTATCGTAAAACATGAAAACGTAAATCATCTTATATAAAGTTATTTTCCAAGCATACCGAGAATCTAAAAATGAGTTTCTCTTCAGTGTAGAATGGTTAGGTGGGAAATTAGTTTCAAAACCAACCATTATCTATTGTCGTTGTAGATATGCTATAGTGTTAATAGTGTTTGGAAGGGAGTTTCAATCCTGTGAGTCGCAAAGATAACATGCTGTCAGCTACGGATACAAAAAATCAAAATCATATATTATTATTTATCGGAGTTGTTCTTATTGGGTTTAATTTGCGTCCTGCAATTACATCGGTTGGACCGTTAATGGGGATGATTCGAGATGATATCGGGTTTTCCAACTGGAGTGTCGGCTTGCTTACAAGTCTCCCATTAATAGCATTTGCGGTTATTTCACCAGTTGTACCGAAGCTTGCGAATCGCTTCTCAAATGAAATTGCTTTAATTATCGGTTTATGTTTTTTGTTCATCGGTATTGGAATACGGTCGGTATCTATCATTTTCTTTTTGTTTTTAGGTACTTTGTTTATTGGTTTAGGTATAGCTGTATGCAACGTGCTCCTTCCGGGTGTCGTAAAAGAAAAATACCCAGCTAAAGTTGCAATTATGACAAGTATTTACTCTACTGCTATGGGGATTTTTGCTGCATCAGCTTCTGGGCTAAGTATTCCATTTGCAGAAAACCTTCAGTTCGGTTGGCAGGCAACGTTACTTATTTGGGGGATTCCAGCATTTGTTGCGATTATTATTTGGGTACGGTTAGCGATAAAAGGAAAAGCGACAAGACGTGAGGTGGAAGTGGAGTTTGTAACTTCTAAAGATAATCGCATATGGACATCCTTTCTTGCATGGAAGGTTGCATTATATATGGGGCTGCAATCGTTTCTATTTTATGTGACGATCTCATGGCTTCCAGAAATTTTACACGCTTATGGTGTAAGCATTGCAACCGCAGGATGGATGCTTTCGTATACACAATTTATCGGCTTACCTGCTAGCTTTTTTGTACCGGTAATTGCTGCTCGATTCCAATCTCAGCGGTGGATTGTTTTTGCCCTTTGTGTAATGTATTTAATCGGAGCAGGTGGCTTGCTTGCAGGTACATCTTATATTGGTATGATTTTATCTGTAACATTAATTGGAATTTCTATGAGTGGTTGCTTTGCATTGGCATTATCGTTTTTAGGCATGCGCGCGAGGAATGCTAGGCAATCAGCTGAGCTATCGGGGATGGCTCAATCATTTGGGTATTCGCTTGCGGCAATTGGCCCAATGTTAATTGGATTTTTATTTGATTTAACGCATGCTTGGACGGTACCGTTACTAACGTTGATGATTGTTTCGATTCTAGTAATGTATTTTGGAATGGGGGCTGGACAAGACAAATATGTTTTAGATTAAGTGAATTTTTGAATGCCCTTAAAATTACGTTGCTAAAGTAATATATCAATTACAGTGAGGAGATTTTATATGAACAAAGACATTAAATTAGTTGCCTTAGATATGGATGGAACATTGTTAAATAACCAGCTAGAAGTTTCGCCGTATACAAAAAAAGTAATTCAACAAGCGATGGAAAAAGGTGTACACGTTGTATTAAGTACAGGACGATGGCTTGATATTTGCTATCCGATTGCTGAGGAATTAAATTTATCAACGTATATGATTACATCGAATGGCAGTGAAATTTGGTCAGCTGATAAAAAATTACTGCAACGTCATTTACTTGATGCATCGGTAGTTGATAAAATGTGTGCGTTTGCCGACAAAGTAGGCATTGGAACATGGCTTGTATCGACAGAGGAAGTATATTTAGAAGGTTCTCGACCGGATGATTTATATGCGCATGAATGGTTGAAAATGGCCTTTGTTTCAATGAATGATAACCAGATAAAGCAAGTGAAGGAAGAATTGCAGAAATATGGCAATCTTGAACTATCTAATTCTTTGCCAACAAATATAGAAGTTAATCCCGAGGGGATAAACAAGGCAAGCGGGTTAGCGTGGGTTTGTGAGAAAATTGGGATAACGATGGATGAAATTATGGCAGTTGGAGATAGTCTTAATGATATCCGAATGATTGAAGAGGCTGGTATCGGAGTAGCAGTAGGTAATGCACAAGAAGCAGTTAAGAATGCTGCAGATTTTGTAACGGATACAAACGAAAACGATGGGGTTGCAAAAGCGATTGAAAAATTTGTCCTAAAGTAAGCTTCCTTGCCTTTTCTTGCCTACTTATAGCCGTGCCTTTAATTGTTTCTAAAAAAAGGGTATAATAAGAGTAGTAAAGGAAGGGAGATGGCTTCATGTCTTTTTCTCGTGGCCCAAAAGAACCAGCACCTCAAATTGAAACAAATGTCTGGTCTTGTAAGAGTGAGGATTGTCAAGGATGGATGAGAGAGTCGTTTAGCTTTAATAAGACACCTGCATGTCCACTTTGTCAATCGGAAATGGAACAGCAAGTACGAATGCTTCCAGAGCTGGAATAGCTAGGGAATTTACCTGAAACGATAAGGCGACTGAGTGAACGGTTGTGTGACATAAAATGTATAGATAATCGTTATAGGAAAAGCGTTACAATCGCATGAAGTGCGGATGTAACGCTTTTTTGCAGTAATTGGTTCGTAACGAAATTGATAAAGTCGGACGGTTGGAATAATTTAAATAAATTGGTATACTTATAAGTAGAGGACGCAACTCAGTTCTTCATCTTGTTGTAAGCGATTACAAAATAATGAAGGAGGAATTGGTGCAATGAGATATGCAAATCCAAACACAGAAGGTGCTGTCGTAAACTTTAAAGAAAGGTACGATAACTATATTGGAGGAGAATATCGTCCACCAGCAAATGGGAAGTACTTTGAAAATGTCAGTCCGGTCACTGGAAAAGTATTTTGTGAGATTGCTAGATCAACGAAGGAAGATGTGGATGCGGCATTAGATGCTGCACATGCAGCTAAGGAAGAATGGGGAAAAACGTCTGTAACAGAACGAGCGAATATACTAAATAAAATTGCAGATCGCATTGAAGAAAACCTAGAAATGCTTGCTGTAGCGGAAACGTGGGATAACGGAAAGTCGGTTCGAGAAACATTAGCAGCGGACATGCCTTTAGCTGTAGATCATTATCGCTATTTTGCAGCTGCGATTCGATCTCAGGAAGGTGGAATTAGCCAAATTGATAACGATACAGTAGCGTATCACTTTCATGAGCCGTTAGGTGTAGTTGGGCAAATTATACCGTGGAACTTCCCAATCTTAATGGCAACATGGAAATTAGCACCTGCGCTTGCAGCAGGAAACTGTATCGTACTAAAACCAGCTGAACAAACGCCAGCTTCGATTCATATTTTACTAGACTTAATTGGTGACTTATTACCACCGGGTGTATTAAATGTCGTGAATGGATTTGGTGTTGAAGCAGGTAAGCCGCTAGCCTCGAGCAGTCGAATTGCAAAAGTTGCATTTACTGGAGAGACGACAACCGGTCGACTAATTATGCAGTATGCTTCAGAAAATATTATACCTGTTACGTTAGAGTTAGGCGGAAAATCACCAAATATTTTCTTTGAAGATGTCATGGAAAAGGACGATGGCTTTTTAGATAAAGCGATTGAAGGGTTTGTTATGTTTGCCTTGAACCAAGGCGAAGTTTGTACATGTCCATCTCGAGCGTTGGTGCATGCTTCCATATACGATGAATTTATCGAAAGAGCGATTGAACGTGTGAAGCAAATTAAAATAGGGCATCCACTTGATACAGAAACGATGATGGGTGCACAAGCATCGATGGAGCAAATGGAGAAAATTAGTTCGTATTTGGATATTGGAAAGCAGGAAGGCGCGGAAGTTCTTATTGGTGGAGAAGTAAACAAGCTGGAAGGCGAATTAGAAAGCGGTTATTATGTCCAACCGACGATTTTTAAAGGAAATAATGAAATGCGTATTTTCCAGGAAGAAATATTTGGTCCAGTTCTTTCAGTTGCGACGTTTAATGATGAGGAAGAAGCAATGAAAATAGCAAACGATACGTTATACGGACTTGGGGCTGGAGTTTGGACGAGAAATATTAATACGGCATATCGATTCGGTCGGGGAATTGAAGCAGGGCGTGTCTGGACTAACTGCTACCATCAATATCCTGCCCATGCGGCATTTGGTGGCTATAAAAAGTCAGGTATTGGAAGAGAAAATCATCAGATGATGCTTAGCCATTATCAGCAAACGAAAAATCTACTTATTAGCTATAGCGAAGGAGCAGCTGGATTGTTTTAATCTAGCTGGATAGACAATAAGGGAGCTATGTTTTAGCGCGCATAGCTTCTTTTTTTTCACTACTATTTGCTTGCAAGAAAGTTTGCTAGATATTTGTTTTGGGTTTTCGGATTAGCCTGTGGAATACCAGGAAAGCTCTCCAACACGAGCGGGAGTTAATTGATCGGAAAATTAGACGAGCGGTTTCGAACAATGTATGGGTAGTTTAAATTATTACTACGGCTAGTTATATAAATTGCGTGAATAAACCTTTAATTAGTTTAAAAAAGGAGAGTGTGAAAAATGGTTGAACGTGTAGTTGCCACAGAGGAGGCCCTAGCTTTAATTGAAACATTGAAGGAAATACATGGGCCATTAATGTTTCATCAATCGGGTGGATGTTGTGACGGAAGTTCACCAATGTGCTATCCACGAAATGAGTTTCGTACGGGAGAATCAGATATTTTACTGGGGGATATTGGAAACTCACCATTTTACATGGCAAAAGATCAGTACGAGTATTGGAAACATACGCAACTTATTATAGATGTTGTTGATGGTCGAGGAGGAATGTTCTCTTTGGAAGGACCAGAAGGGAAGCGGTTTTTAACGAGGTCTCGTGTATTTACAGACGATGAGCGAGCTGCTCTTGAACGCTAAGTATATATAAAGTATTATAAATCGTTAAAACTGCTGATTAGGCGTTTTGGCGATTTTGTTTTTTAAAGAAAAAATAGTTATAATTCACTCCATTGCCAGAATATACATAGGATAACAAAAAAGGATGTGGCGTATTTGAATGAGACACAAAAATATTATGTAAGTGGTCATACTGCGGCAGGGTTTGTAAATTATCTATCTTCTAATCTCAATAAGGTGAACAATATAATTGTTCTTCAGCATCCTTCCTATAAACTAAAAACGGATATTATTACACGTACAGCAAATGTATTTAAGAATAAGGACGGAGTTGAAATGCTCCATCATCCATTAAGTAGCAACTATTTAGAAGGAACAATCATTCGTAATCGTTCGTTGGCAGTTGTCACTGAAGAGATTGGATCTAAATTAGAAAATGCGAACAGGATTCAATTAAATTCGTTTACGAACATTAATGAACGTGGATATACAGCACTCTCAAATGCTAAAAATGTATACAAAAAGCTAGCAAATGAGACGTATAATTATTTTGCAGCTGGCTTAAAGATTCATGACGAACTTGAGGATTTGTATATTAGACAAATGGATTATGAAAAAGCAAACGAATTAGCAGAGCAGTTTATTACCGATTTGCTCTCGAACGTAGATAAGCAACAGAAAACCCCTCACGTATACAACCGTCTATTTGGTACAAATACTGCTGAAGGCGTTGTTAACCTAATCCCTGAAATAACGGAAGGAATTTCAAATCGTGTTTTTGTAAAAGGTCGAGCAGGAACAGGAAAATCTGTCTTCATGCGAAAAGTAATGGAAGCATGCCAAGCACGTGGCTTGGATGTCGAACGATATCATTGTAGTTTTGACCCGAAAAGCGTTGATATGATTGTTGTTAGGGACTTAGATTTTTGCATATTTGATAGCACAGATCCACATGAATTTTTCCCTAGCCGTAGTACGGATTGTATTGTTGACTTATATGAAGAAGCGGTTACACCGGGTACAGATGAAGCGTTTTCTGCAGAGATAAATCTGTTAACCGTTCAATATAAGGAAAAGCTGAAAAAAGGAGTGGCACAGCTGAAAAAAGCAGGTCGGCTCGTAAAATCGACAGAAGCGAAAATAATACGTGACGAGGCAATGCAAAGCTGGGGGCAAGAAATTATTAAAAAACTGTCGCTTCCAATATAAAGTGAAGCGTTCTAACTGACTTTTACTATAAGTATAGAAAATAAAAAAGAGTAATTCGTATGAACAACAGCCCTTGCGTTCGCTAAGGTTTTGTTGTAAAATGAATCAACTAAATAATCAGAAAATTACAGGGAGGTGGAAAGATGGTAACTGTAAAAATGCTAAAGCCTTACTATATTAAAATGAGCAACGATTACGTACGTGTTATATTGGCGTATCAATATTTTTCAATAGTTATTAATAATAAGGTGTATCAGTTTGTTCCAATTGAAGAAAAGGAAATTCGAATCAATAGAAAAACACAAGAAGTGGCTAATATTGAAGCTAAGTTTGCTTTTCAAAAGGGTAAGGATATCATCTACATTACTATGAAAAAATTATTTTTACCTTCTTCATCTGCATAGTAAGGCTTCACAATCGTATGAAGCTGAATTAGAAAATCAGGAAGGGAAATTAATTTTTTCATAGTAATGTAGATGATATC
>NZ_JBPYCS010000034.1:0-22986 GCF_051846935.1 Virgibacillus sp. W0430 | reverse complement strand
TTTAGCTAAGTCTTCATTTATAAACTGATAAAATTCAAACTCAAATCGTTTCATTTCTTCATTCAATGGTTCATCAATAAGTTTGTTTTCTAACGATTGCTTGCTAGAAACTGAAAATATTTTTGGGAATCGAATTCCTAATTGAAGAAGCTGTTCTTCAACATATTGTATGACAAGCTGTAAGTCTGCATCGTTTTGCGCTAAGTCAGAAGCATTTATTATAAAAAACATTTTATCAAGCTCAAATGCTTCTTTCACACGTCCTAATTGCATAAGAAAATCTTTGTCTGCCCGGGATAACGCATGATTATAATACGTAACGTATAATATTGCGTCTGCTTGCTTAATATAATCGAAAGCGACATTCGTATGACGAGCGTTAACAGAATCTGCTCCAGGTGTATCAACTAAAGTAATTCCTTGTTTTGTTAACGAGCAATCGTAATACAAATCGACTTGTTCAAAATAACAAGCTTTCGTTTCGTCTGTAACATATTTAGAGAATTCCTCAAGTGTAATGTCTATCGTATTGCCAATAGAATCTTTCAGTTGTTCATACCCTGAAATCATGGCCTCTAAATACGACTGATACATTTTATTTAAGTCATTGCTTTTATATATTTTATTCTCTTTCACCCAGGAGAGAAGTGTTTCGAAATTTCCTTTAGGTGGCGTAAATGGTTTCGTTATACGATATAAATCTTCGTATAATGTTTCATTGTTCTTTAGCTTAATAACTATTGTGCCATGCTTGTGTATTGGAGTAACAGGAGAAATTCGGTTAATAACAGCCGTAGTTGGATTCGGTGAAGCTGGCAAAAGTCGTTCACCAAGTAGCGCGTTTGCAAAGGATGATTTACCCGCACTAAATGCACCGAATAAAGCAATTGTTAGTTTTCTTTGATCTAAACGCTCTCTTTTTCTATTTAAATCAGAAAGAATCTCTTGAAACATAGGTAACTCTTCTACAGTAGCAATTGTATGATCGATCGCTCGCATGACTTCGTCAACAGTAGCCCGGTTAGAGTTAAACGCGCGATGTGTCAGCTTGTCTACGCTTTCTTGGCTCGTCTTGTCATTAACACGATTGTTTACGGCATGCTTAACTTTATGCTCGCTATGTTCAGCGGGTCGTGTATTGTTTTTTTGCGTTAATTCCTTTTCTAAATGTCCGACGATTCTGTCGTCAATTTTAGGGTTCAAACATACATTCTCTATCGTGTTTAGTCTCGTTTTCAGTTCATTTTCAAGCTTATCCTGCTGCTCCTTCCACTCATAAGCAAGCTTCAGCTGTTTTTGTTGCTCCTCAAACACTTCCAATTTACGCTGTACATCGTCCTGCACGAACGTTTCAATTTTAGTCCAAAGTTGTTGGACTTTTACTCGAAATTTACTCTTAATATCCGTGCTAATTTCGTTTGTGTAATTTAGTACATAGTTGCCATTTACTTGAGCTCCTTCTTTGAGATGAGAGAATAAGTCTTCTGTTTCATAGGTGACAGATAATTGTTGTACGCTTTCGATTAACTTAGGGTTTGCCAGCTTATTTTCATTTAATAACTGCATAATCTTATCGCGTAGTTTCCATTGAATAGCCGACTCAATACTTTTTTGTAGTTCCGTAATAAATGTATTTAATCGAGCTTGTCGCTCTTCCTCCGTTTTTTTCTTTGAACCGAACAAGCCTATTTTGAAGCCTTTTTGTTGAGAAAGTAAAAATCCCTCTGCTTGGTCTCGTAAACTTGCAGGCATTAAATAAGCATTTTTCAGCGTAATAGTCACTTGTTCCTGGAACATATCCTTTAGCTGTTTTGGAAAGGATTTTAATTGTACAATCTGTTGCTCCAATTGATCTAACTTGTCAATATCCGAATTAGTAACACTTTGCGAATTGTATGATGCTAACTGCTCTTCTGCCTCTTGTTTTAAAAATCGTTCATGAGACTCAATAATTTGTTGAATGGATGCATCCGTACGCATAAGGTCTTTTTTATTTGAACGAAGTAGATCAAACAACAGTTTTTTTAATTTTTGAAATTGGTTATGTGGTGCATTTTCTTTTAGTAATGAAGTAAAGTATATCGCTTTTGGTGAAATTCCCCATTGATCAAACGTTTGATTAATACTTCTTTCAAACGATTTAAATGGTAATTCGTTTTCATTATGTTTGTCTACTTGATTTATTATGACGTAGAAAGGTATGCCTTTTTTTTGCAAGCTTTTTAAAAACAATAAATTTACTTCCGATTGTACATGGTTGTAGTCCATTACATAAAACAATATATCTACGAGATGTAAGGAAGACTCTGTCATTAATCGATCAGCATCATCTGCAGCATCTATTCCAGGTGTGTCTATTAATGAAGCGCCTTCTGGTAAAAAGCTGTTCTCCGTTACGAGTTCTATTTGTTTAATTGTATCCTTATCCTTGCAATACTCTTTAATCATTTCAATATCATACGGTGCAGAATATTTTATTGGGATATCATTATGAAAAAAAACTTTTGCTGCTTCATCTCCCGAACATATTTTCACGATATTAGCACTTGTAGGAATAGGGCTTTTAGGCAAAATTTCCTGGTCAAGTAGCTTGTTAATCATTGATGATTTTCCTGCAGAAAAATGACCTGCAAACGTTATAATTAACTCTTGCTTTTGTATTTTTTCATATAATTCGAGCATTTTAAAAGCGTTTTCATGATCATTATTGTCGCTGAGCACTTTATATAGAGCAATAATATGGTCTTTTGTCATTTTTGTTTGTAATTTTTCCATGACTGTCAAGGTATACAATTCCTTTCTACATAACAATTCTAATCTACATTATACGAAATATTTGAGCTGTTTTCTACCGCATCTTATAAACTGATTGAGTCAAGTATTTGTGGGTGTTATTTTAAGAAGTTAAAAAACCTCTCTTTGTATTCGTTAATTTTAGTATTGCTTCCTACCGACCGCAGTAGATATGCACTACGCTTTCCGTGGGCAGTGAAAATCAACGGTGTTATTCATGTGTATATCGTTCGAAGTAAAATTGATCACATATTATCTAGTTAGATTCGTGCATTTGTTCCCCCACAAACATTTTACTCATACTTATAAACTACATTGGATTGAATGATTGGCAATATAACATTGCTTAAACTAAATAAGGCTCCAACCATACTCATTTGATGATTGGAGCCCAGTATGTTTCAACAACTGCTCAACATAACATATATCGCGAATTTTCAAGCTTACGGGTTGTATTGCAAATTTATGGGGGAAATGTACTGTTAAAAAATCGAATGTTTACTACGGTCATTCATCCACTTATTGAAAATAAACGCTTTTATAATTAATTGTAAAATAAATTGTGGTTATTAATTAGATTGCAAGTAATTGTACTGGCCATTAAAGTATAAGACTGGCATTTGTTTATTTTCATTCATTATTAGATCCGTAACTTCTGCAATAAAGATCATATGATCACCAGCTTCTATGCAATTTGTCACTTTGCACGCTAAATTTACCATTGCATCCTTAATTACAGGTATTTGATTTAATTGATTGTATGCAATCTCTTTATCCTTTTCGATTTGTTTTGCAAAAATCATTGAAATATCTTTCTGGTGTTCTGTTAAAATACTTACACCGAATTTCTTTGTTTCCTGCAATTTATTGTACATACTTGCTTTATGATCTATTGAAACGGCGATTAGCTTCGGGTCTAACGAAACAGACATGAAGGCATTGACTGTCATTCCAATAGCTTCGCCCTTATCGTCCATCGTAACAATTGTAATCCCTGTTGCAAATTTCCCCATTGCATCACGAAAAAGTCGATTATTCATACTTAAATCCTCTCTTTCAATTCCATTCAAATTAAGCGTACCATTTATCTGCAAAAATTTAAAATAATTGGATTTCATCTAGTTTACATAATAAAAATATTGTCAACTAATGAATCTTACTCTTATAGTACTATATGTACTTAGCTGTAATTTGTTTTACCGAATCATATATTCAAAATAGAACGAAAAAAGGCTGAGACAGAAGTATTTCATCTAGTTAAACACCGAGCAATTAGATGTAAAGAATGAGCCCCTCTCTGGAAATATAAAGACTCTTCCCGCACAGCAAAAGAAGGACATCCGCTCATGCATTGTATGCACAGTATCTTCATTACCACAGACGACTAGTAAGTCTCTTCAAAGCTAACGCTTTTACCGAGATCTCACCAATGCTTTTTCTCTTGCAGGACAAGGAACGCTTCAGGAACGATACATCGCACACAGAAAAGCGATCCACTTTTTCAAAGAGTCTATATTTCCAAAGCTAATCTCGTTCATTATTCGGAATTTAACTTAGCAACTTCGTTATGTCTCAGCCTCATTTATACTGGGTAAACGCCATGTTTTCTTTCAGTAAATACTACTTGTTTTGATTCATACACGTTAAATCGTGCAGTTAATTCTTCGCGCAACTTATTTGGCTCGATAACCGTATCGATAACCATTTCGGATGCTAATCGATAAATGTCAATATCTGCCTTGTATTCATCTTGCTTTTGTTTAATAAATGCGCGCTTTTCATCGTCACTTAACTCGGCTATTTTATTTGCATATACAGCATTTACAGCTGCTTCTGGCCCCATTACGGCAATTTGTGCAGTTGGTAACGCAATACAACAATCCGGATCAAATGCCGGTCCGGCCATTGCATATAAGCCAGCACCGTATGCTTTTCGAACGACTACGGAAATTTTTGGAACAGTTGCTTCACTCATCATCGCAAGCATTTTTGCACCGTGGCGAATAATGCCAGCTTGTTCTACACGTGTTCCAATCATAAAACCTGGAATATCCATAAGAAACAATAAAGAAATATTGAATGCATCACATAGTTGAATGAATTTAGCAGCTTTATCTGCAGAATCAGGAAATAAAACGCCGCCTTTTACTTTCGGCTGGTTGGCAATGATTCCAATAGCTTTTCCATTCATTCGAGCTAGGCCTGTAATTATTTCGGGTGCAAATTTCTTTTTGATTTCGCAAAAACTGTCTTCATCAATTAATCGGTCAATTAAGTCGTACATGTTAAATGGAGTATTTTGGTTTTTTGGTATAATTTCTTCAATGGAAGCTTCGAGCTTCTTAGTTGTTTTAGCCTCAATATGGGCAGGTTTTTCTCTGAAGTTAGCAGGAAAGTATTGTAAATAGCGTCTTGCAAATTGAATGGCTTCTTGTTCTGTTTGCACTAATACATCGCCACACCCAGATACAGAACAATGCATCTTTGCACCGCCCATTTCTTCAAGGCTAACTTTTTCGCCTATAACCATTTCAGCCATTCGAGGAGAGCCTAAATACATCGAGGCGTTACCGTCAACCATAACAACGATATCACAGAATGCAGGAATATACGCGCCTCCTGCTGCAGACGGGCCAAACAGTAAACATATTTGTGGAACTCGGCCGGATAATTTAATTTGATTATGAAAAATACGTCCTGCGCCACGTCGTCCTGGAAACATCTCGATTTGATCGGTAATTCGAGCACCAGCTGAGTCAATTAGATATAACATAGGTATCTCTAACTTTTCTGCGGTTTCTTGTATACGAATCATTTTTTCTACGGTTCGTTTTCCCCACGATCCAGCTTTCACGGTAGAATCATTTGCCATTACACAAACCGATTGTCCATTTATTTGTCCTATTCCAGTTACAACCCCATCAGATGGTAATGTATCATCCAGACAGTTTGCAAAAAATGCATCTTCTATATTAATATTGTCATCAAATAACAACCGTAACCGTTCCCGTACGAATAGTTTCCCTTTTTCTTTATTCTTTTGATGGTATTTTTCATTCCCACCTTGTTCGATTTTTTTAATTTTGTTTTGCAAATCTTCAATATAAGACATACATGCCCTCCTGCATCATTTACCTTTATATATTGGATTTCGCTTTTCCTTAAAAGCGGCCAGTCCTTCCAAGCGATCCGTTGTATGTAATGTTTCTTTATAACATAAATGCTCGATTGAAAGCCCAGTATGAATATCTGCTTGTACTCCCATATTAATCGCAATTTTTGCTTGTTTTAAAGCGATCGGACCATTTTTTGTTATTTTATTGGCCATAGTAATAGCATTGTCCATCAATTGGTCGCTGCTTACAATATGTTCTACGAGCCCGATTCGTAGTGCTTCATCCGCGTCGATTCTTTCAGCAGTATAAATTAACCGTTTTGCTTGTCCAATTCCTATTAATCGAGGAAGGCGTTGTGTGCCTCCTGCACCGGGAATAATTGCTAGTGATGTTTCAGTAAGCCCCATTTTGGCATGTTCGGAAGCGAAGCGGATGTCACATGCTAATGCCAGCTCCAGACCTCCGCCTAATGCTACACCATTTATAGCGGCAATAACCGGGAACTGTAATGACTCAATATTTGTTATTGTTTCCCCGATATATCGTACGGTATCTATGACTTGTTCCTCTGTCATACCTTTCCGCTCTTTTAAATCTGCACCTGCACAAAATGCTTTATTACCAGCACCTGTAATAATTAGACACCGAATATTAGTATTGGCTTTAAATTCTTTAATAAAGATATTTATTTGCGTAAGAACATCCATTGATAATGCGTTTGCTGCGTCGGGCCTATTTATTTTTAAAACGACCAAATGATCATTTAACCATTGTACCGTTACTCGTTCGGACACGTATATCCCCCTCAATCTAAAGAGAATTACTCAATAGTAGCAATTAAGTCTGCTTCGTTGACAAAATCTCCTTCTGAAACGGAGATAGACTTTACCGTCCCTCCTGTTTCTGCTGAAATAGGAATTTCCATTTTCATTGACTCTAAAATGACAATCTCGTCGCCGGCATTGACTTGATCCCCTTCAGAAACAACGATTTTCCATACGCTTCCTGCCATACTTGCTTTAATTTCTTGCATAATTATTCCTCCTTTAATTTCTTGGTTTTTGGAATATAATATTCCTCAACAAATGATGTAGGTGTAATTCCAGATTGAAACTTTTCTTGTTCGATTATATTTTTAACCATTGGAATGTTTGTTTTTATTCCTTTTATTACATAGTTATCGAGTGCGTGAAGCATGTTCGTTATTGCTTCTTGCCGTGTTTCACTTGTTACTATAAGCTTTCCTATCATTGGATCGTAAAATGGTGTAACGGTCATACGATTGGCTACAGTTACTTCATGCCGAATATGCTCGGCCTCTGGTAGATGGAATGCAGTAATCTCACCTGGGGAAGGAAAGAAAGTGACTGGATCTTCTGCATAAATTCTCGCTTCAATTGCGTGCCCGTGTATTGTAATATCAGATTGACTAAAAGATAGCTTCTTTCCATTCGCAATATTTATTTGTTCTTCGACGATATCAATATGAGTAATTTCTTCCGTTACTCCATGCTCTACTTGTATTCTCGTATTCATTTCTAAGAAGTAGAAATTCTCTTTTTCATCTACTAAAAATTCAATAGTACCAGCATTTGTATAATTAATAGCTTTAGCCGCTTTAACCGCAACATTTCCCATTTTCTTTCTTGTACTATCTTGGATGAAAGGCGAAGGGGCTTCCTCAATCACCTTTTGATTTCGTCTTTGAATGGAGCATTCCCGTTCAAACAAATGAATCGTATTTCCATATTTGTCAGCTAGTAATTGTACCTCAACATGGTGTGCATTCGTTATTTTCTTTTCGATAAACATTGCACCATTGCCGAAGAAGTTTTTCGCTCGTTCTGAATTACTATTAAACGCTTTTTTTAACGCTTCATCTGAATCGACAACCTGCATGCCAATGCCGCCGCCTCCAGCAGCAGCCTTAAGCATTACTGGATAGCCAATCGTTTGTGCAGCAGCAATTGCTTCTTCTGAAGTTTCAACAGCTTGCTTTGTCCCAGGTATTATTGGGATTCCTGCGTTGCTCATTGTCTTTCTTGCCGCTACCTTATCTCCCATTTTTTCAATTACATCACTGTTAGGACCGATAAAAAGGATACCTTCTGACTCGCATTTCCGCGCAAAATCTGCATTTTCACTTAAAAAGCCATAACCAGGATGTATTGCATCAACATGTGCAGTTTGAGCAATGTCAATAATTTTTTCGATGTTTAAATAACTTTCATGTACGCGTGGCCCGCCCAACAGAAAGCATTCATCTGCCATAGCCACATATGGTGTATGCTTATCTGCTTCTGAATATACTGCTACCGTTTTTATATTTAATCGTTTACACGTGCGAATAATTCGACTAGCTATTGCACCCCGATTGGCAATTAATATTTTTTTAATCAAAGTATCCCTCCTTTTTGTGGATGGACAAAATAATTACTTACATCCTAATTGTCTTGCAATAACAAGACGTTGAATTTCTGATGTCCCTTCACCGATTTCTAATAATTTTGCATCTCTTAAGTAACGTTCTACTTCATATTCTCGCATATATCCATAACCGCCATGTATTTGTATCGCTTCGTTAGCAGCTCGAAATGCCGTTTCGGTTGCAAATAATTTGGCATAAGCAGCTTCTTTTGAAAAAGGTTTATTATTATCCTTCAACCAAGCAGCTTTATATATCATGTTTCTTGCTAATTCAATTTCCATAGCCATGTTTGATAACTTAAACTGTACTGCTTGAAAGCTTGATATAGATTTACCGAATTGCGTTCGCTCCTTTGCATAGGCCAACGATTTATCAAGCGATGCTTGAGCTATACCTACTCCTAAGGCAGCAATGGAAATTCTTCCACCATCCAATGTATGTAAAAATTGTTTAAATCCTTTATGCGGATCCCCAAGTAAGTTTTCTTTCGGAACACGTACATTATTTAAGACTACCTCAGCCGTATCTGAACCTCTTACTCCCATTTTGTCATAATTGCTTGTAATCGTTAAGCCTTCTGATTCTGTAGGAACGATTAAAGCAGATATTACGTTCTTTCCTTGTGCGTTTTTACTTGTAACAGCAGTAACTATTATTGTATCGGCAAAACTTGCATTTGTAATAAAACACTTTTCACCATTAATTATGTACTCATCACCATTTAGGACGGCAGTAGTTTTTGTACCACCGGCATCTGACCCAGCATTCGGTTCAGTGAGACCAAATGCACCTAAAGCCTTCCCTTCCGCCATTGGCTTTAAATACTTTTCTTTCTGCTCTTCGGTTCCGAAATAAAAAATTGGACTTGCACCAAGTGAAACATTCGCTGCATAACTTAATCCTGTGCTTCCGCACGCCTTTCCTATTTCTTCAACAGCAATCGCATACGAGATTGTATCGCCTTCTGAACCCCCATATTTTTCCGGAAATGGAATACCCATTAAGCCTAATTCACCAATTTGCTTAAAAATATCTTCAGGAAATTTAGCAGTTGTATCTATTTCAATTGCTCTAGGTTTAATTACATCTTGGGCAAAATCCCGAACCATTTTCTGAATCATTGCTTGTTCTTTCGTTAACTCAAAATTCATGCCAAGCCTCCTCCTAATACTCCCAAAACTACAGTTTTACACTTTATTCTTTTATTTAGAATACCAAATTATTTTTAGATATTCCATTGTTAGATAAAAACGAAGGGAAGCGCCAATAAGCTAGTCTCTTTTTAAGAGTTTATAACGTCTCTTTGTATGACGCTTTCTTTTTGTCATTCTAATAAGAAATCCGATGCGTCCTTCTACACAAAAAGTGTTCTACAGTGTGTTGATAATCGCTTTGATTGTAACGTAAGCTGGACGGTTCCGATAGCATTACTTCATCTTTTATAGCTCACTGTCGTGTCGCTATAAGGGGCTTCAGACGTATGATTTTTTCCACAGGAGTTGTACCTTCCGTTATAATCATTTGGATTTGAGCATTTAATATTTAAATGACCATGATTCGTTATTCAGCTCCAAAAACAGAAAACAAAAAGAGCACCTTTTGATAGAATTAAAATATTACACAATAACCTACCGAGGTGCTCTTCTGTTAAATCATTATACTATATTCGTTACTTTTCTTTTTCCAAAAAAGGCTTCCGATACTCTGCTTCAAGCCACGTTTGTTCTACTTCACCTTGATTATCTGCATCGATTACGAAAGAGCCATTACTATAGCGATCGCTAATCGGTAATTCTAATGGAAAGATTCGATGTTTTTCCCCTGCCATAGTTTCAAAACATAGTTTATCATTTTCATTAACGAAATAGAATCCTTTAATTCTGTGTGCTTTCTTTTTTAATTCACGGAGCATAACTACACCTCTTTTGGCACGCGTGGACTTTTCAAAGGACGCTAGCTTCATTCGTTTACACGCTCCCCGCTGTGTAATTATTACAATTGACGGTTCGGATAGATCGTCAAATGCATGTCCATTAACTACAATTTCTCCTTCTTTTAGCTGTATGCCAATTACACCTTGTGCACGTTGACCAACAACAGATATATCTGATTCATGAAACCATAAGCCGTATCCTTTATTTGAAGTGAGAAAAATATTAGCGTTGCCATCTGTTTGATAAACATTTACTACTTCATCGTCATTTTTCAAATTGATTGCGATTAATGCACGAGAGAATCTTTGTGCATCATATAGATGTAATTTACTACGTTTAATCATCCCGTTCTTCGTAATAAAAATTAAATAGTCATCGTCATTAAAAGCACGTATCGGTACGCTTTCTACAATAAATTCATCACTATCCAGGGTAGAAATGTTAGAGAGGTGTTGTCCACTATCTTTCCAACGAATTTCAGGCAGCTCGTGAATTGGAAGACAGATAAACTTTCCTTTATTTGTAAATAATAGAATTTTGTCTGTCGTATTAAGCTCCATTAGACTTATTAGATGATCGTCTTCTTTTATTGTGACATCTTCAATATTTGATGCGCCAAACGATCGCATACTCGTACGCTTTACGTAACCGTCTTTTGTAATAGAAACGACTACATCCTCACTCGGGATCGTAACTTCTATGTTAATAGATAGATTCTCGATTTCTTCCTCAATCGTTGTTCTTCGTTGGTCTGCATATGTTTTTTTTATTTGACGTAAGTTTTTCTTCAAAATTTGGTACAGCTTTTTATCACTTGATAAAATCGAATTATATTCATCTATTTTATCCTGTAACTCACTTGCTTCTTTTTCAAGCTGAAAAATGTCTGTATTCGTTAATCGATAAAGCTGCAACATAACGATAGCTTCGGCTTGTTTTTCTGTAAAGCCATATTTTTTCTCTATACGTAGTTTTGCATCTTGTTTATTTTCTGAGGCGCGAATTGTAGCAATTAATTCATCAAGTATGGAGACGGCTTTAATTAATCCTTCTACAATATGCGCACGTTCATTCGCTCTCTGTAAGTCAAACGTTGTTTGTCTTGTTATAACGTCTTTTTGATGAATTATGTAGGCGTCAAGAATTTCTGGCAACGATAATAGCTTCGGTGTCTTATCTTGGATCGCTACCATATTAAAATTATATGTTACTTGAAGATCTGTGTTTTTGTATAAATAATTTAATATACCTGCACTATCTGCATCTTTCCGAAGTTCAATGACAACTCGTAAGCCAGTTCGATCCGTTTCATCACGGATTTCTACTATCCCATCTACTTTTCGGTCAATTATTAATTCATCTATTTTACGAATCATCGTTGCTTTGTTCACATCATAAGGAATTTCTTCAATTACAATTTGTTCCCTATTACCTTTAATCGGCTGGATGGTTGCCTTACCGCGAACGACAATACGTCCCTTGCCTGTTTTATATGCGGATTTTATTCCTTCTACACCTTGAATAATTCCCCCCGTTGGAAAATCGGGGCCTTTTAATACAGACATAAGGCGGTCAACTGTTGCATTTGGAGAGTCAATTTTCATTATTACTGCATCAATTACTTCTCCTAAATGATGAGGTGGAATATCTGTTGCATACCCAGCCGATATTCCTGTAGAGCCATTAACTAAAAGGTTAGGAAATTTTGCAGGGAAAACAACTGGTTCGGAAATCGTATCATCAAAATTCGGGATGAAATCAACAGTGTTTTTTTCAATATCCTTTAAAAGCTCTGAAGTTACATTAGATAGGCGAGCTTCGGTGTAACGCATTGCTGCAGGTGGATCTCCATCTATACTTCCGTTATTTCCATGCATTTCAATGAGTACATTTCGCATCTTCCAATCCTGGCTTAACCGTACCATTGCTTCGTAAACTGAAGAATCACCATGTGGATGATAATTACCAATGACAGTACCTACTGTTTTCGCCGCTTTTCGAAAGTTTTTATCATGGGTATTTTTATCTTCGTGCATGGCATATAAAATTCGCCTTTGTACAGGTTTTAGACCATCACGGACATCCGGTAAAGCCCGATCTTGTATAATGTATTTACTATATCTACCAAACCGGTCTCCTATTACTTCTTCCAATGGAAGGTCAATGTATTGCTTTAAATGTGCCATGTAAATCCCCCTTTACTACAAGTGAATCTTATCGTTTTCTAATATATTGTTCTCCTCATCAAGTCCAAACTCGACGTTGTTTTCAATCCACTTTCTTCTAGGAGACACTTTATCTCCCATTAATGTCGTGACTCTACGCTCTGCTCGAGCGATATCATCAATAGTAACCCGGATAAATGTCCGAGTGTCTGGATTCATCGTTGTTTCCCATAGCTGATCGGCATTCATTTCACCAAGCCCTTTGTATCGTTGAATGACATAGCCCGTTTTAAATTGTTGAACAGCTGCTTTCATCTCTTCTTCATTCCATGCATAAATGATCTTCTCTTGCTTTCCTCTACCTTTGGATATTTTAAACAGTGGAGGTAAGGCGATGTACACTTTACCCGCTTCGACTAGAGGACGCATATAGCGATAAAAAAATGTAAGCAAAAGAACTTGGATATGTGCTCCATCTGTATCTGCGTCTGTCATTATAACAATTTTATCGTACTGAATATCATCCAAATTAAAATCGCCACCAACGCCAGCTCCGATTGTATGTATTATCGTTGCGATTTCTTCATTTTTCATTACGTCTTCTAGCTTTGCTTTTTCCGTATTAATGACTTTACCACGTAAAGGTAAAATAGCTTGAAATTTACGATCACGTCCTAGTTTAGCGGAGCCACCTGCTGAATCCCCCTCAACAAGATACAATTCGTTCTTTTTCGGGTTTCTTGATTGTGCCGGAGTTAACTTACCACTTAATAATGAGCTTTTTTTCCTTTTTTGCTTTCCAGATCGTGCTTCTTCACGAGCTTTTCGAGCAGCTTCCCTTGCTTCCTTTGCCTTTATCGATCGTTGGATGAGTAGTTTGGCAACATCTGCATTCTCCTCAAGGAAATAATTTAATTGCTCTGAAACAACAACTTCTACTGTAGACCGAGCTTCTAACGTTCCAAGACGGCCTTTTGTTTGCCCTTCAAACTGCAGCTTTTCTTCGGGTATACGTACCGAGACAATCGCTGTTAATCCTTCGCGAATATCCGTTCCTTCAAGATTTTTTTCTTTAGATTTCAAAAGATTCATTCTGCGAGCATAATCATTGAAAGTACGTGTAATTGCACTTCTAGCTCCAGCTTCATGGGTCCCACCGTCTTTTGTACGCACATGATTTACAAAAGAGAGCATATTTTCTGCATACCCATCGTTAAATTGAAATGCAAAATCAACTTCAATATCTTCGTGCTCCCCTTCAATCATGATGACGGAGTGCAGTTTATCTTTATCCTCATTTAAATAATTGATAAATGATTTTAAACCTTCCGGGTATTCATAAATTACGTTTTTGTCGTTCCTTGCATCGAGGAGCTCAATTTGTAATCCTTTTAATAGAAATGCAGCTTCTTGCAGTCGTTCAGCTAACGTATCATAGTCAAAAATGG
Source organism: Virgibacillus sp. W0430 (assembly GCF_051846935.1). Taxonomy (NCBI): domain Bacteria; kingdom Bacillati; phylum Bacillota; class Bacilli; order Caryophanales; family Bacillaceae; genus Virgibacillus; species Virgibacillus sp. W0430. Next base: position 9,102 of record NZ_JBPYCS010000034.1, on the reverse strand, counting down.
TCGTTGAAAAAATAGTAGGATCAGGCTTGAAATGAATCGTTGTGCCTGTCTTTTTCGTCGTACCTATTTTTTCAAGGGAGCCAACTGGCTTCCCTCCAATTGAAAATCGCTGACGATAAATAAAACCATCCCGATAAATCGTTATTGTTAACCATTCTGACAGTGCGTTTACTACAGCAGCTCCTACACCATGGAGTCCACCGCTTGCTTTGTAACCACCTTGACCAAACTTACCACCGGCATGTAATACAGTAAATATGACTTCAGGAGTTGATTTTCCTGTAGTGTGCATTCCAGTTGGGATTCCTCTACCATTGTCCGTAACTGTTATACTATTATCTTCATGTATTGTTACTTTTATTTTTTTTCCAAAGCCTGCTAATGCTTCGTCTACTGCGTTATCCATTATTTCAAATACGAGATGGTGCAATCCGCGAATATCCGTGCTACCGATATACATTGCTGGTCTTTTTCGGACTGCATCTAAACCTTCTAATACTTGAATCGATTCTTCTGTATATTTTCCAGGTTCATGAGCCAATGGATTCCATACCCCTTTCCAAGCTATGCCGTTTAACAACTAATCATTATATTAGAACAAATGATCTCTTTTGTAAATTGGATTCCGTTTAATCCTATGTATACCATAAGAAAGTACATTATTAAGAATACTATAAGGAATACAATATGTATATGTTTTTAAGCGAACCTTTCCCTTAGATGAAAAGGATGACAAATAATTTGTCATCCTAAAAACTTAGTTTATATAGTTGTACTCACCTACTGCGATCGGACTAAAATTGAGTGCGCAACTTTAATGCAAACATCCATAACTACAGTAAATCCTTCCTTTTTCAATAAATGAAATGCTTCTTCATTCTTAATGCCTTGCTGTGTCCAAAATGTGCGGCAATTCGTTAGGGCTGCTTCTTTTGCAAGGTTAGGTAAATATTCCGATCGCCGAAACACGTTAATTATATCGATCTGATCCTCAATTTCAGTTAATGATGCAAATGCTTTTTCGCCAAGAACTTCGTCTACTGTAGGATTAACTGGAATAATTCGATAACCGCTTTGTTGCATTGCTTTTGAAACTTGATACGAAGTGCGCCTCGGGTTGTTTGATAGTCCTACAACCGCTATCGTCTTTGTAGATTCCAATATTAATTTCATTTCATCATTTGACGGATTTTCCATTTTTCTCTCTCCTTTATCTTAAATTACATTGTTTGATTAATCTTACATAAGCAATTATATAGAATCCTTTATAATACAACGGATGGATTCATTATAGATGGTTTTTATCGCTCATTTGGAAAATGGATACAAATATACTCTAATTATGATGATACATCTGTACAATCAGCTTTTAATGATGATTAGAATGATAGGCTTTCTTATAAAGCAATTCTATCATACGCTAAAAACAATGAAATAAATACGGTTATAGACGAATGGTTACATTCCACTATAAAAAAGTGTGACATGGATTGAGCAATTGATCGCAAGTAATGAAATTCTACTAGCATCCCTTACTTTTCCCCCATACACTAGAGCTATATACTTCCTTGTTAAAATGTGTAACAATATAGGAGTAAAATTGTTTTGAGGCTTCATATGTGTGAGTTCAAATCAGATGAGGCATTGTCGATAGAAAGCGAAACATATGTCAACAGCGATAGTCGGAGTTTTTTTGGAAATAATCGATAGAACAAGGGTGTTCTTTAAGATTGTAAGCTCTCGCTCATATATACGTGGATTTAATGAAGGCAATGCCGAGGTAGACATTTTTGAAAAACATCATGTATTATATTAGTATTCATTATGTAAATTAAAGAGAAAGCAGGCAGTAAGATGGACTATTTTATTTTTATTCTTTTTTCTTATTTATTAGGATCCATTCCAACGGCATTAATTGTAGGAAAAGTTGGGTTTAATCTGGACATTAGAGAACATGGTAGTGGGAATTTAGGTGCTACGAATGCATTTAGAGTACTTGGTATAAAAGCAGGTATCACTGTAACATTAGTGGATATATTAAAAGGGACAATCGCGACGCTTTTACCTCTAGCTGCAGCATATTTTGTCGATGTAGATGTTAATCGTTTAATTATCGGTTTATTTGCGGTGCTAGGTCATACGTATCCTCTTTTTGCAAAATTTAAAGGAGGAAAAGCAGTTGCTACGTCAGCAGGAATCTTATTAGGAGTAAGTCCATTACTATTCGCTATTATTATAGCCACTTTTATTATCGTTTTATATTTATCTAAGTATGTTTCTCTATCTTCTATGATCACAGGTCTTGTCGCAATTATAACATCTATTATTTTACGGGACATGGGACTAATTATAGTGACTCTTGGTCTAACTATCTTCGTGTTTTATCGACATAAAGAAAATATTAAACGTATAAGAAATAAAACGGAGCCGAAAATTACATGGATGTAAACACGTATTTGAATTTTATGGCAAACCTATTCGTTGAATGTACATAATACCATTTAGTATACTTTAGTTAGGTCATGAATGGACAAAAGGAGCTAATTACGAATTATGAATAATATAAAATCATTACAAGCATCATCACGATTACCAGCAAAAGAAGAAAGGCATAAATTGTTTGGCTCAGTTGAACCTGGACCAAGAACAAAACCGACGACTAAAGAAGATATGTCTGATTTACAAAACGTTAAAAAAGACTTTTTGTTTAATATAGATGCCGTAGGAATAGCTAATGTCAAGCATCCGATCGTTGTTAAAAGCGACACAAAACCTAAAATCCAAACAACTATTGGCACGTTCCAGCTTACTTCTAATGTAAATAAATCGAGTAAAGGTACAAATATGAGTCGTTTTCTCGAAGAAATAAATGAAGCAGGTCATTCAGAATTAATGATTGATTTTCCATCTTTGAAACAATTCGTTTTAAGACTTAGACAGCGATTAGAACACGACGAAGTTAAAATTAATATTGCATTTCCTTGGTTTTATGAACGTAAAGGCCCAAATTCTCAGCTTGCGGGTATGAACCATGCTGATGTATCTTTAAATGTTGTATATAATGAAAACACTGGATTTAAATGGGAAGCTTCGCTGTCTGTATATGTGACAACACTCTGTCCTTGCTCAAAAGAAATAAGCGAGTATAGTGCACACAGTCAACGTGGTCGAGTAACTATGGAAGTAGTTTTCACAGATGATATAGTGGATGAGCAAGTCGATTGGAAAAAACAATTGCTCCATGCAGCTGAAAGCAATGCAAGCTCTAAAATTCACCCCGTATTGAAACGACCGGACGAAAAAATCGTTACAGAGGCAGCATATGAAAATCCTCGTTTCGTTGAAGACATGGTACGACTAGTTGCTGCTGATCTGTATGAACTTCCTTTCGTAGAAAAATTTAAAGTATCATGTCAAAATGAGGAGTCCATCCATATGCATGATGCAATTGCAACTATTAGCTTTAATAAGCTGGAAGATATACCGGGCGAAGTTAAGTAATGAATTATTTGTTTATCGGTTTAATTCGCTTTTATCAAAAGGCAATTAGCCCTTTTAAACCACCAAGTTGTCGTTTTTTACCAACTTGCTCCCAATATAGTATCGAAGCCTTTAAACGATTTGGAACTATTAAAGGGGCTTATCTGACGATTATACGAATTAGTAAATGTCATCCATTTCATGCAGGTGGGATTGATCTAGTACCAGAACGGGAAGAAGATAAACAGAGCAAAAGATCCTGATACGAAGGAGATTGACTTTTCTATGAAATTAAAGATAACTGAAAAAGCTGCTAACTGGTATATACAAGAGCTAAATGTCTCGCCATCGAACTTTGTTCGTTTTTTTGTACGATATGGAGGATATGGCGGCATCGTGCCAGGTTTTTCACTTGGGGTAGGTCTAGATAAACCGGTTGATGTTCATACAGCAACGACGATGGCTCATTGTACGTTCTATATCGAAGATTCGGATGCATGGTATTTCGATGGTAATAATTTAAACATTACATTCGATGATGAACTTCAAGAACCAAAAATAAATTATGAATAATAATAGCCTGTATGCATATTTCGCTTTATTTAGGATTGCGGCATACAGGCTTTTTCATGTATACATGTAGAATATTAACTGGAGTGCATACATATTTGGTGACGTGAATGTTTATCTTGTTGCTCATCTTTATCCTGTTTAAAAACAATTATAAATTATACTTTTTAATATGATCGAATTTACGTTCCATCATTAAAATATGTTTTTGAACACGACCGAATAGATCGTAATGGGGATAATCTCCTTTAAAATGAATGTACGATTTTTTAAGTCCGTATGTAGTTCCCCATTGTATTAACTTTTCAATGTCACTGCAACCTACTTTAGTTACTGTGTAGCAATCTGGGAACCGCTCGTCCATCCAATAGTGTGTTAAGAAAGCAATTTTACCTTGGCGCACTTCTTGTTTCCACTTTATAAGCTCTGATCGTTTAAGCCCGAACGCCATGTTTCGTATCCTTTAATGCCTTTTTATATACATCATGCCAATTTGGGTACATCCGCTTTAATGCTAAAGGTTTAAATGTATCTTTATGTACTATAACGTGGGTTGTCTTCCCTGTAACGGCTATCCTTTTGTTCTCATCAATCACGTTATATCTATATACCGTTCGGATGCCATCATATTTTTCCAACCATGTTTCAACATATATTTTATCCCCGTATCGAACAGGGTGTTTGTAGGAAATATGAACGTCAATTACTGGCGATACAATCTTATCTTTTTCCATATCCGTATAAGCAAACCCTAAGCTTTCTACAAATTTTGTACGACCGATTTCAAACCAAACAAGATAATTAGCATGATACACAACGCCCATTTGATCTGTTTCTTGGTATCTAACTTCTATTGGTGTTTTAACGACTGTCATTTATTATCCCTACCTTTGCCTTAGCTTCGGTTCTATTTTATCATAGAACAATTTTTAAAAGTAGGAACTTTAAGATCGATGATACGTATATAAAAAGATTCCAAACGAGTTGTTTGGAATCTTTCATACGGGTATTAATAATCACTATATTCACTTTCGTCTTTAATTTCATTCCGCATGCTTTCTATCGACTCTTTTCGTCGCTGGTTTTTATTTCTAATATTTTCTTTTTGTTCCCCAGATGCAAATTCCATTGAATCTTCTGCTTCCGCAATATTTTCTAATGTATTGTGAACCATATTTTGCAACTTTTCCTTGTTATCCGAACGATCATCTGGTTTATGTCTATTGTCTGGCAAACTTAAACCTCCTTTACTTTTCATTATTTAACAGTTCAAATTTATTCTTCCAATCAATCGTTTATTTATACAAGCCTTTGGTTATAAAGTATTCTTTACCGCTCTGTCCATCCGTATCGTAATAATGTAGGAAAACGTATAAATTGAATGAATTTCATAATTTCAAGCCCTTACAGGGAAAGAGTTTTAAAACTTAAAAAAGGAAGCGCCTCCCCAAATCTTATTGACTACAAGCCATAAATAGACTGGAGGGACACTCCCTATGACCATTATACTTTAATCAATGTTCGTTACAGAACAGGTAAACGAGCAAAAATTTATTTTAATATAGTCACCTTAATATACAATGCATCTAAATTAGCAGTTGATCGAATGAATACAGCATTCAACCAAAAAAACAGGTTGCATAGCAACACCAACTCGTCTGTGTGGATTCCGGATCCACGCAGACTCCTGCAGGTAAAGCAACAGACGAGAATCCATTTTAAAAGTATTTGGAAAAACTTTTAAAATTAGTTGAGGCGTTGCCTGCGGAAAGCGGAGTGGATCCGGATGGAACACAGCAGATACCAATCTAGCTTTAAGTGGATTTTAAATTTCTGTTCTTTTGTGATTTTTTAAAAATAGCAATTATGAAATTGACTCAATTAATTGAATAAGAAAGCTGAAATATGCATTCGTTATTGTATGGAATTCTTTTAATAAAAAAGTTTATTTCTTCATAAAAAAAGAAATAAACTTTTTTAACAGTTTTGTCAATTGTTTTGCTCAGAAATAGAATTTTTATATGACTCATGTAATTTTTCTTCAACATTTTGTTCAATACGCTCAAGAAAGTAACGATTTTCTAATATATTCTTGCGGTTTTCAGCAACTAGCTCATCAAATGAAAGTCTCTTTTTAAGTGCTATTCAGAATCCCTCCTTATAATGGAAGGATACCCAATTAAAAAAATATTTATACACTTGCATGAATTCAATATATAAAAGCGTGCAACAAGATACATGGCACAAACTACAAAAAAATGGTTCCATTCATTAACGTCGATGAATGGAACCATTTTTACTAATTTTATCTAAATATAAACTAATTAAGCGTCTAATTTACTTCGTAATACGAGCTGTAGAATACCACCATGACGGTAATAATTAATCTCTACATCACTATCGAAGCGAGCAACTGCTTTAAATTCAGTCTTTTTACCTTCCTCATCAATTGCAACAACGTTCAATTTTTGATTTGGTTTAATATTTTCGTCAATATCAATGTTAAACGTTTCTTTACCAGTTAAGCCTAGCTTTTCTGCATTTTGACCTTTGTCAAATACTAATGGAATTACACCCATCATAACTAGGTTTGAGCGGTGAATTCGCTCGTAACTTTCTGCAATTACCGCTTTAATTCCTAATAAATTGGAACCTTTTGCAGCCCAGTCACGTGAAGAACCCATACCATAATCTTTACCACCCATTATAATTAAGCCTGTGTTGTCTTCTTTATACTTCATTGCAGCATCGTAAATTGGCATTACTTCACCTGTTGGCCAATACGTCGTATAACCGCCTTCTGTTCCAGGAGCAAGCAGATTACGAATTCGAATGTTTGCAAATGTACCTCGCATCATTACTTCATGATTCCCTCGTCGAGAGCCGTATGAGTTAAAGTTTCTTGGTGAAACCCCTTGTTCTTGCAAATATTGACCTGCTGGCATATCTTTAGCGATCGCACCGGCTGGTGATATGTGGTCAGTAGTAATCGAATCGCCAAAGCTTCCAATTGCTCGCAAATTATTTAATGGCTTAATTTCATCAACTTCTTTAGATAGCCCCGTGAAAAATGGTGGGTTTTGGATATATGTTGAATCGTTGTCCCATTCATATAAAGGTTCATCTGTCGTATTAATTTCGTTCCATTTTTCATTTGATTCGAAAATATTGTCATATTCTTTACGGAATATTTCTGGGTTTACAACACTGTCAACGGTTTTTCTAATTTCTTCCATAGAAGGCCAAATGTCTTTCATAAAGACAGCATTACCATCCTGATCTTTTCCAATTGGCTCTGTTGTTAAATCGATATCTACTGTTCCCGCTAACGCGTATGCCACAACAAGTGGTGGTGAAGCTAAATAGTTCGCTTTCGTTAACGGATGAATACGGCCTTCAAAGTTACGGTTACCTGATAGGACGGAAGCAACAGCTAAATCGTTTTCCATAATTGCTTTTTCGATTTCCTCACGTAATGGACCTGAGTTACCGATACAAGTTGTACATCCGTAACCAACTAAATTAAAGCCTAGCTCATCAAGATACTTAGATAATCCAGAATCATCTAAGTAACGAGTAACGACCGTAGATCCTGGTGCCAAAGATGTTTTCACATAAGCTGGAACTTGTAACCCTTTTTCAACTGCATTTTTAGCTAAAAGTCCAGCACCTAACATAACGTAAGGGTTTGAAGTATTTGTACAAGATGTAATAGCTGCAATAGCTAAAGCGCCTGTACGCATAACTGACTTTTTACCATTTGGATGCTCAACGGTTACTTCTTTATCAAATTCAGATTTATCTAGACCAAATCCTTGGTTTCCTACAGGAGCAGTAATTGCTTTATTAAATTCCTTTTTCATATTAGATAGAGCAATACGATCTTGTGGGCGCTTAGGACCGGCTAGGTTAGGCTCTAGTTTGGACAAATCAATTTCAACTGTTTCTGTATACTCTGGATCTGGCTGTTCGGAAGAGTACCACAGATTGTTTGCTTTACAATACTTTTCTACTAATTCAATTTGTGCTTCATCTCTACCAGTTAAACGTAAGTAGTTTAATGACTCTTCGTCAATTGGGAAAAAGCCACAAGTAGCTCCATATTCTGGTGCCATATTAGAAATTGTAGCACGGTCTGCTAATGGCATATCCTTGAGACCAGGACCATAATACTCAACAAATTTACCTACTACATTTTTCTCACGTAATACTTGTGTAACTGTTAATGCTAGATCTGTAGCAGTTGTTCCCTCTGGGAAGCTTCCTGTAAATTTAACCCCGATAACTTCTGGTGAAGGGAAATATGAAGGTTGTCCAAGCATTCCAGCTTCAGCTTCAATTCCACCTACTCCCCAACCAAGTACACCTAAACCGTTAATCATCGGTGTATGAGAATCCGTACCTACAAGTGTATCTGGAAACGTGTCAAAACTACCTTCGTCGTTTTCAATTGCATGAACTACATTTGCCAAATACTCTAAGTTTACTTGGTGTACAATTCCTCTTGCTGGTGGTACTGCGCGGTAATTTTCAAAAGCTTTTTGTGCCCAGCTTAAAAATTGATATCTTTCAGCATTTCGCTCAAATTCTAGATCCATATTTGCTTGTAAAGCAGTATGTGTTCCATATTTGTCTACTTGAACAGAGTGGTCAATTACAAGATCAACTGGTACTTCAGGATTAATCTTATTCGGATCTCCACCCATATCAACCATCGCTTTTCGCAACGAAGCAAGATCAACGACTGCTGGAACTCCTGTAAAGTCTTGCAGGATAACACGGGCAGGCTTAAATGGAACATCTGCACCTTCGCCATCTTTTGTTCCCCATTTTGCCAAACCTTCTACATGTTCATCTTTAATAACAGTCCCATCATATTGACGTATGACAGATTCTAATAAAACTCGAATAGAAAATGGTAAGCGAGATACTTTACCTAATTTGGCGTCTTCGATGCCTTTTAAATTAAAGTAATTATAAGACTTACCATTTAGCTCAAAGCTTTCTTTGGAACGGAACGAATTGTTCTTCCCCATTATGTTTGACTCCCTT
>NZ_JBPYCS010000033.1:0-24293 GCF_051846935.1 Virgibacillus sp. W0430 | reverse complement strand
ATGTATACCTTTTATAAAATCGAAATAAATTTATTTTTATCCTATGAGAAGCTGGAGTAACCGAAGATTCAATTTTTATTTGTAAGATATTCCTTTTTAAGTTCTACTTTTTCCTGAATTATGTTTTTTAAATAGGACTGCCGCTTTGAATGTTAATTGAACAAATCGAATAATTTTTTATGTATGTTTTTGTAATTATGGTAAATGATAACAAATGTATAATTTAGCTTGTAATCCAATTGAACAATTCAAATCAGTTACATTTTGCTTTAAAACATAAAACGTAAGAATGTGTCGCCAATGTGCTCGTTTAAAAAGGACATTAGGCTGTCCATTGCAATAAAAATAGAGGGAATAAATTCCCTCTATTAAAAAGGATTGCACCTTTTTATACCATCTTTATTAAGATTGAGTTCCGCTAAACTGCTGTTGAGCGGTTTGTACCAATCGCTTTGTAATTTCGCCACCGACAGATCCGTTCGATCTAGCAGTAGAATCTGGCCCGAGCTGAACACCAAATTCCTGGGCAATTTCATATTTCATTTGGTCTAATGCTTGTTGAGCACCAGGGACTACTAATTGGTTGGAATTATTGTACGCCATTTCTTTCACCTCCTGTACCAACTATTGTTCACCGAATATAAACATCTTATGAAGCAAAATAACTGGTAAATTGTTCATAAATGGATAATGTTGGTTACGGAGGTGAAACGATTCGGTCACCTTGTGACTATTCAATCCTTTTATTGTATTTAAACGAGTAATAAACAATAAGATCGTGCTGAACCCTATTATAAAATATTATAGCGGATGGGTCATTTCCTCTGGAACGACATATTTGTCGAATTCCTCTTCCGTTAAAAGATTGAGCTCAAGTGCAGCTTCTTTTAAAGTTGAATTGTCATCAAAGGCTTTTTTGGCAATTTTAGCTGCGTTTTCATAGCCAATATGTGGGTTAAGTGCTGTAACAAGCATTAAAGAGTCCTTTAAAAATCTATCTATTTTTTCATAATTAGGCTCAATCCCTATAACACAACGATCATTAAACGATATCATACTGTCTGCAAGCAATTGACAAGACTGCAATAAGTTATACGCGATAACTGGCTTAAACACATTCAATTCAAAGTTCCCTTGGCTCGCGGCAAAACCAATTGTTGCATCATTCCCCATAACTTGTGTTACAACCATCGTAATTGCTTCGCTTTGCGTAGGGTTTACTTTACCTGGCATAATCGAACTTCCAGGTTCATTTGCTGGGATCGTAATTTCACCAATTCCCGAGCGCGGGCCACTCGCTAACCAACGAATATCGTTCGCAATTTTCATTAAATCAGCTGCCAAAGCTTTTAGAGCACCGTGTGCATAGACAGCTTCGTCATAGCTCGTTAATGAATGAAACTTATTCGGAGCCGATACGAAATTTTTCCCAGTATGCTCACTAATTTCTTTGCAAACTCGCTCGGAAAACTCTGGGTGTGCATTTAGTCCTGTACCTACAGCAGTACCACCAATTGCAAGCTCTTTTAAATGATTTGCACTTTCAGCAATCATCATCTCCGCTTTTTCAAGCATGCGATGCCAGCCGCTCATTTCTTGTCCTAATGTAATCGGTGTAGCGTCTTGAAGATGTGTACGTCCAATTTTGACAACGTCTTGAAACGCGTCCACTTTTTTCTTAATGGAGTCTTTCAATGTGCGAACTGCTGGTAATACAGTATCCTCCATTTTTAATACGGACGCAACATGTAACGCTGTTGGATACGTATCATTAGAGCTTTGTGACTTATTAACATCGTCATTTGGATGAAGTTTTAAGTCGCTCCCTTGTTCCTCCAACCATTTATTACCTACAAATGCGAGCACTTCATTCACATTCATGTTAGATTGTGTTCCGCTTCCTGTTTGCCAAACTACCAATGGGAAATGATCGTTTAGTTTCCCTGATAGAACTTGATCTGCAGCATAGCCTATTGCTTCTGCCTTTTTTTCTTCCATCAGACCTAAATCGCTATTCGCTTTTGCTGTACTCTTTTTTAGGATGGCAAACGCCTTAATAATTTCAGTAGGCATTTTTTCGTTCCCTATAGGAAAGTTTTGTTTACTTCGTTGTGTTTGTGCACCCCAATATTTATCGGCAGGAACTTTAACCTCACCTAATGTATCTTTTTCAATCCGATAATCCATCTTCTATTTCCTCCCTATGTAAAAATTAAAACTAATACTATTGTATCAAATATTGGTCATTTATTATAATGCAATGGTTATTCGGGATGGAGTAACGTATTTGTGGGTCGGTATTTAAAATTTGATAAACGTATTTTTGTGTAGATTAGTCTATTTTTTACTTAACGGCTGCAGCTTTCGCCGTTGACAGCTGCTTCGCTTTCTGTGCGCAATGCATCAACTCATTCAAGTAATTTTTCAACCTTTTTAATGAATTTTCGGGCCTTCCTTTTCACACTAAAGTCTTGTATGTTTCACTCGATAAGACGAGTAATACGCATGAAAGAAGGGTACCCATTTCCTTAAATAAAGGAAATTACAACAAATTGTCATATAATCCCTCCTCAAACATTGCACTCATGCGTTATTCGGTACACAATTTAAAGAATGACACAAAATTGTACGTGTTTTCTACTCGATTTCCATTTATAATACAATGTTAGAACATATGTAAAAGAGCAGATTATCTAAATTTTAAAACGAAAGAGAAATTATTCGTATTCATCATAGTGATAAGGGAGTTGTATAAATGCCAAATATATGGACACATATACAATTTTGTGAAGATGTCATCGATTCAATTCAATCTATGTACCCGAAAGTTCCACAGCAAGAGCCGTATTTGAAATTGGGCGCACAAGGTCCTGATCCTTTTTTTTATTATAATTTCTGGCCTTGGAAGCAAAAAGGAATCGTACAGACAATTGGAACAAAGCTCCATACCGAACAGTGCGGTGATTTTTTAATTAATCTTATTGATCAAGCAAAGAACATGAACAATAACGTACAAGCATATGTATTTGGATTTGCTACTCACCACATACTTGATCGCCATACACATCCTTACGTTCATTACTTTGCGGGATATAACGGAAATAATCACCAACGATTAGAAGTAATAATTGACACGATTTTCATGGGAAAATATCATCATTTACATACATGGAAAATTCCTGTCTTTAAAGAGATTAATGCCGGAAGGTCCCTTGATAAAAACATCGTTCATTTACTGCATACTACGATAAATAATCATTATCCAGAAGTATATCAACAAAAGGAAAACTATATACACAAATCATATCGAGATATGAAATTGGCGCTTAAAATATTAGCCGATCCATACGGCTGGAAAAACAAACTGCTCGGTACAATTGTATCGCCATTTTCTCACCAGCCAATTAAAAATGAGTTAGATTATTTAAATTTAGCTCACGATACGTGGTATCATTCTGCTACGAAGGAACCTTCAACTAAAAGCTTTGTTGATTTATATAAAGAAGCAAAAGTAGAAGGCATCGAATTAATGAACCACGTACTAACTTACTGGGAAAAGTCTGAGCCAGCTTCTCGGAAACGAATTACAGAAATAATCGGAAATATTTCGTATGACACGGGGTTGCCACTAAGGAATGCCCTTGAAAACAAATACTGTGATCCGATCGTTTGAGACACATATACGTACTTTTCATTTAAAATTACACAGATAATTCCGAAAAGCCATTATTTGAAACCAAAAAATGGGCACTTTGCTTCTTCATAAATTAAGAAGCAAAGCGCCCTTTTTTTAATGGTTATGGTTACTATTTATTCATTGTGCCTCTTTCATTCCTTTTTCGATATTAACGAATTTTAATAATGCAATCCCTCCGATAAAGAAAATGACGAGGGAAATTATGCCTAATCGACTGGAACCTGTTAACTGACCGACTAAGGCAAATAAAAACGGTCCAAAGATAGCCGCAAATTTTGATGAAATTCCATAAAATCCAAAAAACTCAGCTTGTTTATTTTTCGGTACCATTCTTCCATAAATGGATCTACTTAATGACTGTGCTCCACCTTGAACGAACCCGACTAAAATCGCTAATAAATAAAAATGAAGTGCAGAAGACATAAAATAGCCGAGAATAACAATACCAAGGTACACATATAAAGAAAACAGAAGCGCTTTTTTTGCAGAAATTTTGCTTGCTAGCCATCCAAAGAAAAATGTACACGGAATGCCGACAAATTGCGTTACTAATAGCGCAATAATTAAGGAATTCGCATCAATATTTATGTCGCGTCCATAAATTGTAGCCATTTTAATAATTGTAGAAATCCCATCGTTATACATCCAAAACGCAAATAAAAATAGTAATAATTGCTTGTATTGCTTAATTTCCCGAAATGTATTTGCAACCCTGCCAAATCCAATAGCAACATACGATTGATTTCTTTTCGCTATAATCTTCTTTTCGTCTTGAATATGTTTAAAAAGCGGCAATGAAAAGATGAACCACCAAACACCTACCGATGCAAAGGCTAATTGACTTGCCAACGTTGCGTTGGAAATGCCAAACCATTCGTGCTTTAATATCATCAATAAATTGATAGCAAGCAGTATACCTCCACCAATATATCCCCAAGCAAAACCAGCAGCCGATACTTTATCTATTGATCGTTCATCCGTTATCTCAGGTAAAAACGCATCATAAAATACATTTCCACCAGAAAAGCCAATTGTTCCTAAAATAAGCAGCACTGAAGCAAATAAATAATCACCTTCACCGACAAAGGCTAATAAAACACTTGCAATCATCCCCATATAGGCAAAAAAACGAAGAAATTTCTTTTTGGCTGAAGAAAAATCACTAATCGCACCGAGAATAGGCGCTAATAAAGCAACGATGAGTACAGCTATTGATTGTGAATACCCCCAATAGCTCGCAGCAAGGTTACTATCAATTCCTTTAGCAGCGACATCGTAATAATAGATCGGCAAAACAGCCGCCATTATCGTTGTAGCAAATGCTGAGTTTCCAAAATCGTACATTATCCAACCGAAAACCTTTTTCTTTTTCATTAAACACCAACCTTTCAAAAGTTAAATATATGAATTTACTCATAGGAATAGCCTTACCACATTGACTGGTAAGGCTATTGTAAGATCTATATTCGCTATTCCCAAATATATTGGGAGTACGATTTGCTCAATTTCTGAAAAGCATCAACACTGCCTTTATCGATTGCAGCATTAATCTCTGTTTCTAACATTTCTTTATTGTACTTAAAACATAACTCGTCAAGGATCAAGCGTGATGAAAGTCTTATTTCATAGGGTATTTCTCTTCTGGCAGCGATTTGTTTACCTTCATATCGATGATAGCGATAAGATACTTTTTGCTTTTCCATGGAACATGCCCCCTTGTTCCTTTTCTCTATTATGCTCAATTTTTAGAAAAATTGCAAGAAAAAATTTTAATCGTTGCGTTACCTATTTCATGGTGGATATTTACAATCTTGAAAAAACGTTTTAATAATAATAATAATAATATGCTACGGTTACCTTTACTTATCCTTCAATTTCTATTGCCAATGCTCAAGTAGAGGAGTTACGGCTATTACTTTTCTCACTAAAATAACGTATATTCCTTTCGCTAAACGGAGGAATAAACTTAAAAAAAGGAAGAACATCTTACTAAATAAAGTAAATTGCAATAATTCGTTCATCTGTTCTCCCACACCCATTTTAGGCGGAGTTTTCTCATGGGTCGATATTTCTAAAAGCTAAGACTCCCGCCCCTAATGCAAATATAGTGAGCAAGCTTACCATCCAGCTAATATTGTATTTCATTAATACAGCGATCGCTGGCGGCCCTCCAGCAACACCAATAAATCGCATTGCACTGTAAATGGAGGTAATCGATCCTCTGACCGTTTGCTTTAAGCTTTTCGTTATTAATGCATCAAGGCTAGGTAACGCTATACCAATGCCAACACCACATATAAAAAAGATAGATAATAAATATACCGGATATTTCATAAAAGGAATAAGGGCAACGGCTATCCCGGCAATAACAATGCCTATAAAAGTTACCCACTTCATAACGACTAAATTATCCTTTATTTTTTTACCTGAAACATAGGAAGCAATAGATAAGGCTAAAAGCGGTATTGCCAACAGCAACCCTTTAATAACCCCTTTATAAGAAAATTCATCCTCTAAAATACTAGACAAATAAAACAAAAAACCGAACAATATAAACATTAAAATAGCACCGATTATAAATACAGCGATTAGCCATTTTAAATGTTCTTTGAAAACATCTCGAATTAAATGACGATATTCCTTCAGACTAATTGTGTTTGATTCTCGTTCTTCATCCTTTTTAATAAGAAAAATAATTAATAAAAGAGAAATCGTACTAAATAGTGGTATTGAAAAAAAGGGAAGGTACCAAATTACACCCGCTAGCAATGCCCCAAGAATTGGACTTAACACTTTACCAACCGTGTTGGACGTTTCTATTATCCCTAATGTGGCACTTGCTTCTTCATTATCTCGAAACATATCACCGACTAATGGAAGCACAATCGGCATAGCACCGGAAGCACCTATTCCTTGCAATATTCTTCCAATCAATATAAATAGATAAGGGTTTTCCAGCTTCCATGCTGCGAAGCCGGCAACAATTCCGCCTATACCTGTTAGTATAAGTGCTGGTATCATTATTTTCTTACGCCCAAATCGGTCGGAGAGATACCCAGCAAATGGAATGAAAATAATGGCTACAACGGAATAGACAGTAATAATATAGCTTGTTTGTAGCTTAGAAATATCGAGTTCTTTTTCCATCTCTGGCAAGATAGGAATTAACATGGAATTACCTAAAGTCATGATTAACGGTACAGATGCAAGTGAAATAATTGCCCAGCGTTTACTTAGTTTTTCTTCATTTTTTTCCGGTGACCCCATTCTATTTCCCATCCTTCTATTATGTACATGCATTTAATATTCACCGGCTGGAAAACTTTATACGTATTCAATTAATACGAAGTCCAAAAAGACACAAAAAAACCAGCTCTTCTACTTTTTTGTAGAAGCGCTAGCTAAATTAGTCCTCAATTATTCTATTGTTTATTAAATTGTTAAAAGAAACACAGCAGCAATCGCTCCGATTACAACGAGTATAATATTTAAACCGAGGTAGGCAAGAACTATTGCAACAATACCACCAATTAATCCAACATGCGGTTTTGCTTCATTAACGGTCAGTATACCTGGAAAGATAAGTGCACCAAGTGCCGCATACGGAATCGCTTGCAACCATTTATTTATCCATTCTCGAAACATCAGTTTATCTACAATAAATGCTGGAATAAAGCGAGGAATCATCGTCACCAGGCACATACCAATTATAATAAGAATGATCATGCAGATTCCTCCCTTAGTAAAAACACGCCACTTAAACCACCAAGTACCGTACCAAGTACTATTGCCCAGCCATCACTCATAAACTGACTGCAAATAACATTAATAAGCATAGCAATGACTGCTATCAAACCAACTTTCAACTCCAGCTTCACAGATGGGATTAGTAATCCGATAAACATCGCATATAAAGCAACACCCATACTTTGACTTAACTTTTCAGGAATAACCTCCCCGAGTATTCCCCCTAAAAATGACCCGAACACCCAAGCAAAATAAGCAGTTAATAGGATACCAAAATAAAAAAAAGCACCCTTTTCTTGCTTTGCCTCATCCGGGTGAAGGGATGATACCGCAAATGTTTCATCGGTTAACCCAAGCGATAAGCCGAAGCGCCATCTTAAATTAAAAAATCCTCGAACCCGGTTCATAAAAGATAAGCTCATAACAAAATGGCGAAAGTTTAATACGAAGGTTGCTACAATAATTTCTACAGCACCCGCACCAACTGCAATCATATTAGCAGCCATAAATTGACTCGCACCTGCAAAAACGAGGACACTCATCATTGTTAGCTCTGTAATTGTTAATCCCGCTTGCTTCGCCAACACACCGTACGTTATTGCTATGGGTATATAACCGAGCATGATCGGAAAACCGACTGTGAAGCCCTTTCGAAGCATATGTGCAGATGATGGCTTTATTTCAGTGCTTTCATTCATGCTCATTTTTCATTCATCCCCTGTTCTGTATTACCATTCGAACGGAACTTTTCTCTATGCTTCATCCTGATCCGTTAAAATTAGCGGACCATCTTTTGTAATTGCTAATGTATGTTCGAATTGTGCCGATCGCCCTTTGTCAATCGTTCGAGCTGTCCAGTTGTTTGAATCCATTTTGCTTTTCCAGCTTCCTTCATTAATCATCGGTTCAATCGTAATGACCATTCCTTCTTTTAGACGTGGTCCTTTGTTAGGCAAACCGAAGTGAGGAATGTGTGGAGGTTCATGGATTGTAGGGCCTATTCCATGCCCTGTAAAATCTCTAACAACTGAAAAGCCTTCCCCCTCTGCATACGTCTGGATGGCGTGGCCGATATCACCGATACGCTTGCCAACCTCTGCCTGTTCAATCCCTTTATAAAGTGCTTTTTTCGTCACGTCTAACAAACGTTTCCCTTTGTCATCCAATGCGCCAACCGCATACGACCAAGCTGAATCCGCTAATCCTCCATTTAAATTCACTACCATATCGATTGTTGCGATATCTCCATCTTTTAATCTTTCGTTACGAGGAAATCCGTGGCATATTTCGTCGTTAATGGATGCACATGTAGCATACGGATACCCACTAAATCCTTTTTGCTCGGGAGTTGCGCCATGTTTTGCTAGAAACTGCTCAACAAACGCATCAATCTCCATCGTCGTAATACCTGGTTTTATCATTTTTGCAATTTCTTTATGACATTGTACAAGTAATTTACCTGCTTTTTGCATCTGTTCTATTTCACGTTTGCTTTTTCGCGTAATCAAATTTATTCTTCCTTTCGCTTCCGTATACTAGACATTCATCGCCTTCATTACAAAAACAATGCTGTTAAATCAGGCGGTAAAACACCCATTATAAAGTGTATCATAATTGAATTCAAAAAGAGAAGCCTCAAATATTTATAAATTGACTCACGTATTTGTATGTGGATATTTTTAAAGTTTGAAAGGCAACATATTTGCAGCGATTATCTATCCGCTTTAGGCCTCGCACCTATTAAGTATTCAGTATCGATTTTACAATTCGTTTACTCGATAGATTTTACCGTTTTCAATACGTGCTTTATCCGCAATAATCTGATATAGTTTACCGGCAACAACTTCCACATCTTGCAGCATATTGTTTGTTTTATATGCTTGAAAGGCGCGAACATCAATAAAGGCATCTTCACTCGTCGAACGAATCTTCTTCTGCATATCGGTATCCATAATACTTGGGTCAAATGCTATAATTTTATTACCTGTCTGCATTTCTTCTTGTTCAAGTGCAACCGTTGTTGTATATCGGTCTAAGCTTGCCTTCGTACTGCAGTAGGCACTCCAACCAAAAACTGCACGATTAGCTGCTCCAGACGTTATATTCACCCCTACAACCGATTTGTTTTCACGTGAGCATTGATTTAATAAGGCGTTCATGATCGCCATTGGTGCAATTGTATTTACGTGGACGTGGTAAGCTAGATCATCGACATTAATTTTTGATGCAGGCTGGATAGGCTCAAGTGCCGCCGCATTATTAATTACGTATATTGTTTCAAGCTCAGATCGAGAAAGATGCCCTTCCAAATGCGAAACAACTGTTTTCAACTCCTTCATGTCACCTAAATCAGAGGCATAATGAATAAAATTAACTTGCTTTTGCTCCGCCAGTGCACTTAATTTTTCATTTAGCGTTCGAGAAATACTAATAACGTCTGTATTTTCATTTAAAAATTGCTTAGCAATTGCTTCCCCTAATCCTTTTGATCCTCCGGTTATAATTGCCAATTTCATTTACTCGCCTCCCAAATTTTACTGTATATAAGCTCTTCCTCATTTTACCAAATTCCCATACATTTCTCATTTACCATTGTAAGCTTGATTGAATCACGTATTTGTGGGTGTTATTTTAAGAAGTTAAAAAACCTCTCTTTGTATTCGTTAATTTTAGTATTGATTCCTACCGACCGCAGTAGATATACACTACGCTTTCCGTGGGCACGGAAAGCATCCACCTGCAGTGAAAATCAACGGTGTTATTCATGTGTATATCGTTCGAAGTAAAATTGATCACATATTATCTAGTTAGATTCGTGCATCTGTTCCCCCACAAACAGTTTACTCATATTGTAAGCTTCAGCTCATATAGAGCCAATAAAATGACAAAAACGGTTCTTTGCAAATAAAGGTGGTGATGTATTTTAAGTCGAGGAATACCTACTAATGAAGTAGAACAAAAACATGAAAGCTTGCGCTCTGATGTCGCTGACGTGCACTACAGCCGACAGCTTTCCTCGGTTACTGCCTTAGCCTCTGTAGATCCTCTATCCGAGTTGCTACAGTGATCTTCGTACGTGTGCTATTTCCGCAGGAGTTCATCGACTTTCGTTCCAGTCAGCTTAAAGAGAGGAATATGGTTTTCGACGACTTTTATTCTACAGGGAAGTTCACTTGTTTTCTATTATGAGGTTAAAAGGACATTTGTGAATTCCCTTCACATTTCCCTACCAAAACGTAATGTGGTTTTTCTTCACAACGTCATATATTGTACAATCACAAAAACGAGCAGGTCACCATCTCAATGTACCTGCTCGTTTCATTATTCTTTTAGATCTTCTTCTTTTGTAGCTATAATTAATGTGTTATCAGCGTATTCTATGTGTCTGCGTAGTACGGTCTGTAATGCGACTGTATCTTTTTGCATTAACGTTTCCAACAAATCGACATGCTCTTTATAAAAAGCATGATGATTCGAGTAATATTTATCAATATACCCTAAGTAAGCCCGAGTCTGTGTTTGTGTAGAATTGTAAATTTTAATCATTCGGGAGTTTCGGCATAAGTTAACGACGTAGCTATGAAACTTCATATCAAGATCGAATAAAGCATTCCATTCCTTTTCTTCTGCCTTTTCTTTCATCGCTGCAACAATTTCACTTAAGTGTTGAAAGTGACTTTCATCTAAGTGTGTTAATGCATTGATGAATGCTTTCGTCTCAATTAATATTCGTAAATCAATAATTTCTTGTAAATCTTCTCTTGAAAATTGTGAAACATAAGTCCCCCTGCGCGCTTTATTTACTACAAGTCCTTTGTGCTCCAATAGTTTTAGAGCTTCGCGGATTGTGCTCCGACTTACATCAAACCTTTCAGCTTGTTCACTTTCAACAAGACGTTCACCTAGCTGTAGTTTTCTATCCCAAATATTTTCCTTTAATCGTTCGGCAATTAATGTACTTAAAGACTTTTTCATAATAGAACGGTCATCTTCCACGTACTAAAACCTCCAATAATTCGTTTTAGTATTAATTTTACTATGGTGACAGCTTATTTGGTATCCACGTAGATAGTGGCGGGAAATACGTTACAATCAGTAATGATATAATCATCATAATCAAAATAGGTACCATTGCTTTAACGATCGCTTCAAACGATACCTTCCCAACCGTTGTTGCGACGAATAAATTTACGCCAAGCGGTGGTGTTACAAAACCGATTGCTAAATTCATTACAAGAATAATCCCAAAGTGAATTGGATCCATTCCAATACTCGTAACTACTGGCAACAAAATGGGGGTCAATATAACGATTGCTGATATTGTATCAATAAACATACCTACAATTAAAAGAAATAAATTAATTATAAGCAAAATTACGATTGGGCTATCTGTTATCCCGACAATAAAATCGGCAATAAGAACTGGAATCCGTTCTCTCGTCATTAAGTATGCAAACGAAATAGAAAAACCGATTATAATAACCGTTGCTGCATTCGTTAATGCGGCAGAAGAAAAACTTTCATATACATCTTTCCAAGACAATTCTTTATAAACAAATACACCTATAATTAATGCATAAACAGCTGCAACTGCTGCTGACTCTGTTGGCGAGAAGATACCTGCATAAATACCACCCAAAATTATAACAGGTATTAATAAAGCAAGCTTTGCTTCATTTATTGCTTTTAATACATCTTTAATTGTTGGAACCTTTCCAGTACCAACATATTTATTTTTCTTGGCAATTACAAACGACACAATCATTAAACACAATCCCATAATAATTCCTGGCAAAATACCAGCGAGAAACATCGATCCAATGGAAACCGTCCCAACTACACCGTACATAACGAGCGGTATACTCGGAGGGATTAACACACCAATAGAGCCTGCCGAAGCTGTAATAGCCGCCGCAAATCCGCTGCTATAATTTTGCGCTCTCATGGAGGGGATCATAAACGAACCAATAGCAGCTACTGTAGCAGGTCCAGACCCCGAAATCGCTGCGAAAAACATACTTGCCAATACGGTAACCATGGCTAATCCGCCAGTGATAAAGCCAATTAATACGCTAGCAAGGTTTAGTAAACGCTTTGAAATTCCGCCACTGCTCATCAGTACACCTGCAAGAATAAAAAACGGAATAGCCATTAATGGAAAGCTATCCAACGATGTGAATGCTTTCTGTATAATTACATTTGGCGACGAATTTGTTGCAAATGCCATTGTCACTAACGAGGATAAACCTAATGACAACGCGATCGGCACACCAAGGATCATTAAAATGAAAAACACACCAAATAACAAGGCTACTGTCATTTTTCTCCCTCCAATTCCGCCGGCTCATTTTGCTTCGTAAACAATAAATACATTTGTTGAATCAAGCGGACGACCATTAAAAATCCGCCAATCGGTATAGCTAAGTAGGGGATCCACATTGGAACATGTAACGATGGACTCGTTTGACCACTCGATAATACATCGGATACATATTTACTCCCTTCAAATGCTAAAAAGGCAGCAAACACAAACCAGCATAATAATGCGATCAAATTAAGAAAACGCTGTACTTTTGGTGGAAATAATTTGATGAAGACATCAACACGAATATGGGATTGCATACGAACAGCCAAGCTTGCCCCAATCCAAATTTGCCAAACATGGAGATATTGAGCAAGCTCAGATCCCCAACTTAATGAATTACCAAGCAAATAACGGGATGTAGATTGAACAAACATTAATAGAACCATTACAATCATCGTAATTACGATGATAAACTCTTCTACCTTTTTATCTAGTATTAATTTCAGGTTCATACTTTCGAGCTCCCCATTTCAGTTTTTAAAAAAACTTGTAAATACCTTTTTAGAAATTCATTCATATTGCTTTTACGTAAACGCAACGAATGCACTTAAAATTCATATCGAACATCTATTGTATATTAAAGGCGTTAAAGAAAAACAGGTTTGATGAACGTATGCCCATCAAACCTTCTAAATGATCATTATCCGTTCATTATTATAAAAGCTATACACGAAGGGATTTATTTACGTAAATTGAAAGCAACACATTTTATTTACTATATGAGCGTGCAAGCTCCATTAAATCTGAACCGATCTCTGACTCGTACTTTTTGAAAATTTCATCAGCTGCTTCGATAAACATTTTCTTTTGCTCAGGCGATAGTTCATTGATTTCCATATTTTCCTTAATCACTTCCATACCTTCTTCGTCCTGCTGTCTCGCTATTCCTCTTTGATAGTCCATTGCTTCAGATGCAGAATCCTTTAGCAATTGCTGTAAGTCATCAGGTAAAGCGTCGTAAAAGTCCGCATTCATAAATCCGACAGTTGCAGTGTACGAATGGTTGGAAATTGTTAAATAATCTTGTACCTCATAAAACTTCATTTGATCGATTAAGTTGAGTGGGTTTTCCATACCATCGTAAATGTTTTGCTGCAATGCACTGTACAATTCACCGAAAGCAAACGGAGAAGCATCTGCGCCGTAAGCGCTCAGTGTGTCAATGTGTACTTCGTTTTCCATCACTCGTATTTTCAAGCCTTTCATATCTTCTGGTGATTCAATCGGACGCTTGCTATTGGAAAATTGGCGCATCCCTGTCTCACCATATGCAAGGCCAACTAAGCCGATTTCTGGTAGACCATCTAGCAACGTTTGACCTAACTCCCCATCTAATGCTTCATATGCAGTTTCATGATCTGGGAAAATAAACGGAAGATCCAGTGCCATAAAACGTTTGTCAAATCCTGCTACTGGAGCAGATGCTGTAACTGTCATTTCAATATTTCCTGATTGTACAGCCTCTATTGCTTCACGTTCCGATGCATATAATTGACCACTCGGATATAATTCCACTTCAATTTGTCCGTCAGAGCCTGCTTCAACCAATTCCTTGAACTTCTCCATCCCTAAGTGTGTAGAACCTGATTCAGGTGTTGTATACGTTAACCCAATTGTGTATTCTCCAGATCCAGCAGCATCAGAACCTTCTGAATCTGAGCTACCATCTGTTGATCCAGCAGAATCATCGGATGAACAAGCACCGATAAACATCAACATAAGTATGAAGCTACTAATTAACAATAATTTTCTCATTTAATTCTCCCCTTTAATCTTTTAGTATTTCGATTAGCGTGATGAATATAGTACGCTTAGCTGTTGTAAAAGGCTGTCAATTTCTAGACAGAAAACGTTATATACAATTCACACCTATTCGAAACCCTTAATTTATTAATAAAGATGAATGCATCTTTATTTTTTGATTGAATTAATTTCACACCACTCGATAATTGCTAGCGCGATTATTTCAGCAGTTTTAAACAGCTTGTCCAATTCTACATACTCATCCGTAAAGTGTGCCATGCTCGTTGTTCCAGGCCCAAAAACGATCGACGGAATGCCGCCTGCTTGCGTTAATAGACCGCCATCTGTCCCCCATGTAGAACCTGCCAAAACGGCTTCTTTCTTCTCTACATCTGCATACTTCTCTTTTAATATTTCGAGCATTGGGTGATCAAGCTCACAGCCTCCTGGTGGCAAGTGAATCCCTCCCCATTTAACAGTTGCCGGATGCTTTTCAAACCAATCATCAATTGTTTTCAAATTTTCAAGCATATTTACAAATTGTTCTTTCGCTTCTTCAATCGTTTCTCCTGGAGCTACACCGTAACGACCTTGAATTTTTGCTTTTTCTGCTACAGATGAAGGAAAATAGCCTCCATTAAATTGCCCGATATTAATTGGAATTGGTATTGGGTTATCTTTGTAAAGTGGATCATTTCTTAAAGGCGCATTGCGCTTTTCTTCCAATTTCATAATCTCGTTAAAAACGATCCAACCTTTTTCTAATGCGCTTACCCCTTCATACCTTGTACCACCATGGGCGGACAAACCGGTAACTTCGATTTCAAACCAAAGTGAACCTTGCTGCTTTGGGAAAATACGCATTTCACTTGGTTCAGGTATAATAGCTACGTCCGCTTTATACCCTCTTTGTATAGCTGCCAACGTACCAGCCCCACCGGTCTCTTCTTCGATAACGCTTTCATAGATGACATCGCCTTTTAATTCAATACCGAGCGCCATCACCGTTTCTAAAGCGATAAGAGTCGATATATTTCCACCTTTCATATCGGTTGTTCCTCGACCATATAGCTTGCCATCTACTACTTCTCCTGAATATGGGTGATGTGTCCACTTTGATTCTTCACCAGATGGGACAACATCGATATGCCCGTTTAATATGACTGAACGCCCTTCATTGCTCGCCCCTTTAAGCACGCCTACAACATTCGGGCTACCTTCGTAATTATCACGTAGAGGATTAAAAAACTTGCTCTTTACGAGCTCATCATAATCTGGTATCCACACATCAACATCTAATCCACTTTGTTTCAAGCGGTCAGCCATTAATGTTTGTGCTCCTAATTCATTTCCCGTTGTACTTGGCTCTTTCACAATTTGCTTTAAAAAATCAATATATTCATCGCGTCTTTCCGCAATTTTACTATGTATTTTTTGTTGTAAGTCCATATGTGTTCTCCTCTCCAATAAATGAATCCTTGCATTTTGTAAGCGTATTCTAATTTGCATAAAGCTCGCTATTGAATTCCCTGTTGCATACGATTAAAACTGTGTTGTCGATTTCCAACGATTTGAATGTCGACTGTCTACATTAGCTACGTTTCATGTTATAATATGAATTTATAAAAGTCAATAATTTTTTGGTTCTTAAAATATTCAGTTAAATGGCATGCATTGGTAGGATTGCCTCAGATAGACCTGCAGTACTATGTCAAGAGAAAAATATAAACATTAGATTATTAAGGTACAACTTGCTTTTAAAAAAACCATGCCCGCGAAAAGCGTCCGCCTGTAGTGCAAAGTAACGGGTATAACATACCCGATTATTGCTATAGAAACATTTAGAAACAATATGCGGTATAGTACCGCCTAAGCGAAATGTACGAGGGGGGAAAGGGAACTAGAAAATGTTTATCGGTTTAAATATGCTATTGCTTGAATGCATTAATTTAGTGAAAAAGAGTGGTACCGTTACTTGTAAAGCCATTGACAAATAAAAAAATAAATGTCATTTTTAATAGGCTTAAGATGAAAGGAGCTAATCAAATTGAAGAAAGTAATTGCTTATACTCGGGTATCAAAATCAGTTCGAGAACAGCTGAAAAAAAAGTACGAAGTAACTTATTTTGAAAACTATGAATACATAAATGATCCAGAATTTTTGAAGGCTTTAAAAGAAGCTAGTGGAATTATCGGTTTAGAACTAAAGGTGACAGAAGAATTACTTAATTATGCACCAAATTTAGAAATTGTATCTAATGTTTCTGTTGGCTACGATAATCTTGATATTAATGCAATGACGAAGCGAAACATAATGGCAACAAATACACCGGGCGTCCTAACTAATACGGTAGCAGATGCTGTATTTGGAATTATGCTAGCAACGGCGCGACGAATTCCTGAACTAAATACATTTGTAAAAAACGGTAATTGGAAGGAATACCTACAACTCGAGCATTTTGGAACGGACGTACATAATAAAACCATCGGCATTATCGGAATGGGAAGTATTGGAGAAGCAATCGCCAAAAGAAGTCATTTTGGATTTGATATGAATGTTTTATATCATAACCGTTCACGTAAGGAACACGTAGAAAAAGTATACAATGCAACATACTGTTCACTGAATGAACTGCTAGAGCAGTCTGATTTTGTTTGTCTTATGGTTCCTTCTACTCCTGAAACAGAACGAATGATTGGAGAAAATGAATTTAAGCGAATGAAGCAATCCGCTATTTTTATTAATGGATCGCGTGGGAAAAATGTAGATGAAAAGGCTTTATACCAAGCTTTAATAAACAATGAAATTTTGGCTGCTGGGTTAGATGTATTTGAAAAAGAGCCAGTAAATCCGGACAATCCTTTATTAAAACTAGACAACGTTATAGCGCTCCCTCACATTGGTGCCGCAACGAGAGAAAATGAACTTGCAATGTCAATGCTTGCTGCTAAAAACCTAGAAATGGGATTACTCGGAAAATGTCCTCCAAATATTATTAATCGTGAAGCTTATTACGACGATCATAATTAAACGAATATGCACCTAGACACGACAACGTAAATAAAAATGGTTTCGATTATCATAAGACGATAATCAAAACCATTTTTTTCATCGATTGCTTTTATCGATTGATTTTTATGAAAAAGAGTTTACCCTCAGCTTCTTTTTCATTTTTATTGAATTGGATTTCGGATTTATGTGCAGAAAACGAGGAAGGCTCTCCAATACGAGCGAATGGAAGATGCAAGACCTCAGCGGGAAGAAAGAAATCGGTGAGATTCCAGAGTAAAAAGCAAGTGGAGTCTCACCATTCGCGCGCGGAAAGCGCGTATATTCCATGAACGGATATGTTAGAAAATTTATTCTTCTACACTATTTTCCGGCTATCTTTAATTTGTTACTTCATTCCAATAATAAATAAGTGTTTCCATTCCTTTATCAAAGCTCGTTAAAGGAAAGCTTTCATTTGGACTGTGCAGCCGATCATCTGGGGTGCCAAAACCAAGCAAAACAATTGGAATTTTATAGATCGCGTCTATCCATTCAACAACCGGAATAGAACCGCCCATCCGAACATAAACTGTATTTTTCCCAAATGCTTTCGTATAGCTTTTGGCAGCTTTCGTAATTAGAGGATGAGTTGGTTCTACCTTGTATGCTTTAGCAGACAATTTTTCTTTTATTACTTCTACCGTAACGCCAGTTGGTGCTACTTTGTTTATATGCTCCTCTAACAACTGTTGGATGTGCTCTGGATCTTGACCTGGAACGAGTCGACACGTTATTTTTGCTGTTGCGGTTGCAGGGATTATTGTTTTAGTACCTTCACCTTGATAGCCGCCATACATTCCGTTTATTTCTAATGTAGGGCGAGCCATCGTATGCTCCTTAGCTGTATAACCGATTTCACTGACTACTGTATTCGCCCCTGTGGAAGCAACATAATCCTCACCTTGAACGGCTCTCATTAATTCGCGTTCTTCATTCGTCAACGGTGCTACGTCATCATAAAAGCCATCAACCGTCACAACCTCATCTATATTTTTCATTGAGGCTACGATGTGGGAAAGTGCCATCAAAGGATTTCGAACAGCTCCCCCATACAAGCCGGAATGCAAATCATGGCTCGGCCCACTAACCCGTACTTCTATCCCTGTAAATCCTTTTAAGCCATAAAGGATTGTTGGCTGGTTTGTATCTACCATGCCTGAGTCTGAAATAACAGCGAAATCGGCCTGAAACTGTTCTTTTTTAGTTTCCAATACGGCATACAAGTTCTCGCTACCTATTTCTTCCTCTCCTTCTATACACACCTTCACATTTACAGGCAGCTTGCCATTCACTTTCATGTACGCTTCAAAAACAGCCAAATTCATAAATACTTGCCCTTTATCATCACTCGCTCCGCGGGCATAGAGACGATCATTGCGAATCTCCGGTTTAAACGGTTCGCTCTCCCATTGATCAAGCGGATCAACTGGCTGTACATCATAATGACCATATAGCAGCACTGTCGGGGCATCTGCGCCGGCTTGATTATAGGAAGCATAAACAAGGGGATGACCTTTAGTTTTAATTTGTTCTACCGTTTCAAATCCAATTTCCGTTAGATAATTGGCAACAAAATTAGCGGCTTCATTTACGTGATTTTTATATGCTGAGTCTGTACTAATACTTGGTATCGACAAAAATTCGTTTAACCGCGCCAGCAGCTCATTCCGATTATGTCGAATATAAGCAAGGACATCTTGTGGCATCTTTTCCTCCTTGAAGTACTATTGTTTTCTTTATTTTACCATATAATTTTCTTTCCCCGTAAAAAAACACGAGTAACGATGCAACGATACTCGTGTTACGATTCATTTATTATTCGTTTTGTGGAAAAACCCTTTCAATCGCATTTCCAATTTGATCAAAAATCCCTTCAACAGGTCTTCCTTCATCCATATCGGTAATATAATTGTTCGTCAAGTCAGCGAAGTCCGGATTTGTTGTTACATAAACATTGTCGATGGAGTTATCTACGGATTGTACGATTGATTTAATTTCATTTTTTACATCATCTGTTAATTCCTCGCCTTTTCCACGATCCATTAAGCCGTTTTCGTTCGCGTTATTCGTATTATTGTTATCTCGATGATTGGCATTATCTAAAACAGCAGCAACATATGCGTTATTTTCTGTAGTTAACACGTATGCTTGGTCAATCTCAGCAATTTGGCTCGTAATTTTTTCAGCTGCTTTTTCTGCTACATCATACGTATTATTCGCACCGTTATTATCACCATTTAAATTTCTATTCATATCGCCCATTCGTTTTTCACGATCCATTTCGTCCTTATAACCTGTTCGTTCAAACGTATTGTCGTTATCCATCCGGCCTTCTTCCATGCTTTTATCATCTGTATTTGCTTGACATGCGATTAACGTCGCAAAAACAGCTAAAATGATGCTTGCTAATTTTAATTTCATGCATTATCCTCCTTACACGTTTGATTTTAGTATGTATCGAAGGAACAGTTTTATTCGATAACCGAATAAACCTTATTTTGGAATTAGGACCATAATTGTAAAAGAAAAAATAAAATAAGAGTGGGGACGCTAATAATGAATGACATATATTAACGTGTCTCCTATGAACTTAAATTGAAGGAGGATAACTCATAATGGACGTTCCAGATTATGATAAAGCATTGTACTATACACTTTGGGGACAATGGGATGATTTACTCGTTCTCATGGTACGAACAGAGGATGATTTGTTATCTAAAAAAATACAAACGTTTTTAAATGCCTACCATTTTGCTACCGATCAGCAACGCGTTATCAACTCACATGAAGCACTATTATGCTATGTCGATCATGCAATGAAGCATGCTCCAGCAACATTTGTTATTGAGGTTTAATGTGTGTGCTGTTGAGTGAGATCACTCATTGCTCACTCAACAGTTCTTTACTTGAAACGAAATGAGACTGCTTACATTCCTGCAATATCTTTAATGTAATCCTTTAAATATAAGTAATCTCCACAAAGTACTATAAAAACAGCTATAATAAATTTGCGTTGTCTTTCAAGTGTTTTTTTACTTACCGTCACTTTACCAAGTAATGATTTAATTGGTAATTTTTTCTTTGAGCGTACATAGTGATTTAAATGGGCTTCTTTATATAATATATTTGCCACTCGGACTGCTGACAACCGTGCATCTTGATGCTTTGGAGATATTTCTTCTAATTCTTTTATACCTATTCGATAACAAGCAAGGCTTTCTTGAAATTGTTTAATTTCTTCCTGTAAACTCCAGAGATCGTTGTCATTTTCAAACTTTTCTTTAGCTGCCAACCACTCGCTATGCTGTATGCAGTTTTCTTCTCCATGTATATCATTAATGGAATACATGTATGGCGTTTTACGAACGTATCGAATGTAATCGATGACCTTTCTTTTTATTACTACATTTGCGAACGAGAAAAAAGAAGCCCCTTTTGCTGGACAGTACTTCAGCATTGCTTCATAAAAGCCAAACAAGCCGACGCTATATTCATCGTCTTTTTTCGGGTCTATGTACCGTTTGCATACTTCGGAAACGCATTTTGCAATGAACGGCTCATATTTTAGTAATAAATAATTTTGCAACTGTTCATTTCCACGTTGCACGAAATATAACGCCTCTTCCATTGACATCGTAGAACAATCGCTTACATCGTACGTTTCGTCTAGATGACTTACGATAACTTTCCTATTTGTATGCTTGTTTTCGTGCTTTTCTTGCATATTGCATAAAATTGTAACCAAATTGCATTCACCAGCTTTATTAAATGATGGAATTTGTTGTATTATGAATTATTTTATCGGAACGATGGACTGGCTGCTACCTCAGTGCGGTTACAATTTGTTTAAAACTTGATTACTTTTTTGCTATTTAGACATCTATTTGCAACAATAAAAGTGCACAGTTCAATGTGTTGGGTACTATTTTAACGGTATACAGAGTTTAAATGATTATACATATCGTGCAACCTTTTCATAAAGATAGAGCTTGGCGTGTTTAAAAGGGCAATAATGAAACTGTATATTTTTTTTAGATAAGGAACACGGCAATAATTTCTCGAGTAAATTGCTATCCAGCTCTACATTAACAGCTTGCAAATTCCACGGTGAATGGGACACAGGGGCTTTCATAATTTTGTTTCCGTTACGAATCCAAATATAGTACCTTTCCGTTAAAAAATATGCTAAGGAATCCGGTGATGCATCAACTTGATCGGGCATTGGAGTGTAATTCATAAACGTGCTTTTATCTTTTGTTTCGTTCATTTTTAGCTCGTATCGTTTTTTTCCACGTAACAAACTGTTAGCGTTTATTTGTGTGAATTGATAAGGCAATGAAGCGCGTTTGCCAAGAAATGCAACACATTGATGACTTACATGTACGGAAAAGAAATAAACACCAGGAACGTCTGCGAATCGGACATACGTCCGCACGTTTATTTGCATAAATGTAGGATAAGACAATAAACGTGATATATACCGAGCTCTACTGCTCGTTGCTTTAAAGGAAACAATCGTTACCCATGTACACCCATTAAATGCTTCCACTTCAAATGGATAGGGAACAAATGGACGTAATTGTCGGGATGATATA
Source organism: Virgibacillus sp. W0430 (assembly GCF_051846935.1). Classification (NCBI taxonomy): domain Bacteria; kingdom Bacillati; phylum Bacillota; class Bacilli; order Caryophanales; family Bacillaceae; genus Virgibacillus; species Virgibacillus sp. W0430. Next base: position 2,094 of record NZ_JBPYCS010000033.1, on the reverse strand, counting down.
GGTATGTGAATGAACAAAACATCCTCCCAATTTTGTTGACCAACCCACCACTTATCGCCTTTTCGCATCCTTGCAACTCCTTTAAATGAGCATACTATTGTGTATGCTTCAATTCCAACTCCTGTAAATAGTTTATCGGTACGAATAGACCTACACGCCCGTGTAAATGATCTTCTTTTGTCGCAAATACAACTCCGATTACTTCTTCCGACTGATTTATTACTGGACTGCCACTATTTCCACGGTACACAGGAGCATCGAGCATATAAACCTCTTTATTCCAATTGCGCAACATCGTCGGACCGATAATTGTTCCTTCATTTGCAATCCCCTGAAACTTTAGCGGATTTCCGATAAAATAAATGGCATCTCCTTGGTCAAAGGAAGGATCGTCACTTAATTGTAAATATGGCAATGTTTCCCCTTCTGTTTTTACAACCGCTAAATCTATTTCTGGATATGTTTCGATCACTTCGCCAGTAAATAAGCCATTTTCTGGAAAAGCAACAGTTACTGTTTCCTCCCCTTCTACAACATGGTTGTTCGTAATAATTAAACCTTTTTCAGAAATAGAAAAGCCTGTTCCTTTACTGTCATCGGCTTCAATAACAACGACCGCTTTTTTATATGTTTGAATGTCCTCCTGTGCAGACAATTTAGCAGAAGTCATAAGGAAATCAATCGCTGGAATGGAGAACGTTTGTGGTAATAATGCGACAATATTAAATATAAGTGCACATGCTATGAGCCAAAATGTCCATTTCGGAATTTTTCGCGTTGGCTTCGGTTCATTTTCTTTTTGCTTCTCTCTTGCTAATGCTTCTTTGCGTGCTTCCTCTACAAGTGCATACAACTCTTCTTCATCAAACGTTTCATATAAATCTTCATCTATTATATTTTCCTTATTTTCTTCCTTATTATTCATTGGCTAGCGCGACCCCCACACAAAATATAAATACTAAATTTATTAGGTATTTATATCTTATCACGAACAACACGTACTAACACATACCCTTTCAACGCAACGTAAGATTAATGCGCGTCTCAAAAAGCGCTGCGGCTACCTTCAATGTCATATATTCGCTTTATTTCTATTGGCTAATCCGCGTATTAAATATGAAAAGAAGGAAGTACTTCACTAAATAAAGTAAGCTACGTAAAAGTCCCTATGTGTACTGAACCCATAAACATTTTACACCTTCTCAACGTAATTAAATATTGCTTTTGAACTGAGAGTATAGCATGAGGAGAGCATTTCTAAGTTTAAAGGCAGAGGAGATCATTTCTATTTACACTCGTTTTCTGCTATATTTTTTATATCGAATAAATTCACACAGGAGGAATAAGATGTATTTGGAAAAAATGCTAAAATACAACGAACAATTTGTAGCTAATAAAAAATACGAAAAATACGAAACAGATAGTATTCCAAATAAAAGGATGGTAGTTTTCACTTGCATGGAATCCCGTCTCGTTGAGTTATTGCCAAAGGCTTTAAACATTCAAAATGGCGATGTCAAAATGGTTAAAAATGCTGGAGCGATTATTCGTAAACCATTTGATAGTATTATGAAAAGCATATTAGTCGCCATATATGAGTTACAAGCAGAAGAAGTGACGGTTATTGGTCATCATGATTGTGGCATGTCACATGTAGATACAGATCATTTATTAGAGACGATGACGGAAAAAGGTGTTAAGCAGGAAACGTTAGATACATTACAGCATGGAGGTATTAATCTTCATGAAGAATTCCATGGATTTGACACCGTTGAACAATCCATACGTCAAAGTGTTCAAATCATTCGCAATCATCCATTACTTCCGAAGCATGTAAAAGTACATGGACTCGTAATCGACCCTAGTACAGGAAAAGTCGATGTTGTTTCAGATTAGTACCTACAAATGTTTTTGTTCATTCATTATAGTTAATTTCCATTAAAGTTTTTTTATATTAAGCAGTTAAACGTTTATTTATGGTAACGTTTAACTGCTTTTTTAGCGTTTTAAATCTTTCAATTTTGAACAAAGAGTTGAGGTAAGATGCCTTTAAAAACTCTTGTGAAAAATGATCCAATAAAGTCTTTTTGTACC